>CAMDWF010000035.1 GCA_945878795.1 Synechococcus sp. UW140 | reverse complement strand
CTATCTCTGACTCTTCCCCCCTATGGGGGGAGGCTCAAGCCGGGTCCGGATTCAGTGCTGGGAAGGGTGCCGGCGGCGCCGCTGGCGCAGGGAATCGGCCAGGGACAGGGCCAGCAAGACCACCCCGATCAGGCCCGTGACCCACTCGGGCAGGTGCACCCCTTGATGGCCGAGCCAGATGCTGGCCAGCATCAACAAACCCAGGGCACCGATGGCGTAGTGGGCACCATGTTCGAGATAAACCAATTGGTCGAGGGCCCTTTCCCGGCTCAGCATCAAGGTGAGCGAACGGATAAACAGGGCACCGAGCCCCAGGCCCACCATGATCAGGGCGAGGTTGCTGGTGATTGCGAAGGCACCGATGGTGCCATCAAGGCTGAAGGAGGCATCGAGCAGCTCCAGGTAGATCAGGCTCATCAGTCCCCCCCCGGCGGCCAGACGGGCACCGGCCTGCTCCTCATCGCCAAAGGCCTCGGCCAGGGAAGTGCTGAGCAGCTGCAGCACCAGGCCAATCACGCCGGCGACCATGACGTCACCGCGCAGGGTCGCCGGCAGGCTAGCCACCAGCAGCAACAGCAGTATCAGCGCCAGGGCAATTTCAAGGGCCTCAATGCGGCCGGCGGAGCTGAGGCGCCGTTCCAGGGGACCAAGCCAGTGCAGGGTCTTGGCCTCATCCAGGAAGTAGCGCAAAAAGACCATCAACAAAAACATGCCGCCGAAGGCCAAGATGCGCGGTTCGGCCAGTTCCAGCAGTTCGCGGTAGTGGTCAGGGTGGTGGATGGCGGCATCAAAGGCCTGGCCCAGGCCAACGCCACCAGCCAGGGCCACCATCAGCAGGGGACCGAGCAGCCGCACACCAAAAACGGGAATGATCAGACCCCAGGTAAGGAAAAAGCGCTGCTGGGCTGGGTTGAGCTTTTCCAGCACCCGGGCATTGACCACCGCGTTGTCAAACGAAAGCGAGATCTCCAGCACCAGCAACACCAGGGTGACCCAGGCAGCGCTGGCACCCAGCCAGCCCATCACGATCGCTAGACCTGCGGCGCAGCAGATGAGCGGGAAGATGAGATAGCGCAGATACCGCTGGGGCATCGATTCAGGCAGAAAACGATTAGCGCATCATCCCGCGCGGCCTGGCGGCCCCAGGCGCCCTCATGATTCAGGCGTTGGCGGCTCGCCCTTGAGCTCCCGTTGTTCGAAGCGACTGAGTAGACGGGGCAACAGCACGATCAGGGCCACCAGCACCAAGGCGCCCAGGCCAAATTCGACGACCCCCTTGACCATGCGTTCGACAGGAATCCAGCGGCCACCAAGCCAGGCCAGGCTGACCATGGTGGTGGCCCAGAGGGTGGCCCCGACAACGTTGCAGAGCAAAAACTTGGGGTAGGGCATGCCGACGGCCCCAGCCATCGGGCCGGCCACCACCCGCAGCACGGCAACGAAGCGACCAAGCAGCACGGATTTACCGGCATGGCGCAGGAACTGGTCGCGCAGTTTCTCCAACTGGGTCGGGGATTGGCCGAGCCAGCGGCCCACCTTCAAGATCAAACCCCAACCCAAGCGCCTGCCCACCCAGTAACCAATGTTGTCGCCCAACACCGCCCCACCGGCGGCCGCTCCCATCACCCCCAAAACATTCAACTGGCCACTACCGGCCGCATAACCCCCTAGCAGGGTCACCGTTTCCCCAGGCAAGGGCACGCCAGCATTTTCCAGCAACATGGCTGCGAAAATCACCAGATAGCCCCAGCGCCCAAGCACGTCCTGGAGGGTGGCCATGTCGAAGCCGCCATCAAGAAAAGCAAGGGGGAAGGTCATGGAAAAGCCACGGGCCTATGAACCCTATCGCCAGTAACGAGAGCGCCCAGGCGTGAAACCGCCCTGGCTGCAATCAAGCCAAAACTTCCCTAACCTGCCTGCATGGCTGTTCGCCCCGTCCTGCAACTCGGCGATCCCCGCCTTGGCCAGTCCAGCGCAGCCGTGGCGCCTGATCTGTTGGGAACAGCACAACTCGCTGGCCTGATCGACGACCTGCGGGACACGATGGCCGCCCGCGATGGCGCCGGGCTGGCGGCTCCCCAGATCGCCGTGCCGCTTCGGGTCGTGATCTTCGGCATCACCAGCAACCCCCGTTATCCGGACGCCCCGCCGATCCCCGAGACCGTGCTGATCAACCCGCAATGGACCCCGGTGGGAACCGAAACAGCCGAGGGATGGGAAGGCTGCTTGAGTGTGCCAGGGATGCGGATGCCGGTGTTGCGAGCTTCCAGGGTGCACCTGAGCGCCCTGAGCCCTTGCGGCCAGACGATCGACAGAGAAGTAATGGGGTTCGAAGCGCGGATCGTTCAACACGAATGCGACCACCTCAATGGCGTGCTGCTTCCGGATCGGCTGGTTTCCGCTTGAACGCCACCTTCGCATTGATGCTCGCGATCGCGGCAGAGGTGGTGGCCACTTCCAGTTTGAAGGCCAGCGATGGCTTCAGGCGCCCCCTGCCCAGCCTGTTGGTGGTGCTGGGCTACGCCAGCGCTTTCTATCTGATGTCGATCAGCCTCCAACGCTTGCCCCTCGCCCTCGTCTATGCGATCTGGTCCGGTGTGGGGTTGGTGGGCATCAGCCTGGTGGGCTGGCTCATCTACGGTGAGCGCCTTAACGCTGGAGCCTTTGTCGGCATTGGCTTGATCGCGGCCGGCGTTGTGATCCTGCAGCTCCATGGACGCAGCAGCCACTGAAAAGAGCGGCGCCGCGCTTACTTTGGCCGCCAACACCCCAGTACGCCCGGTCATGGCCCACTTCCCCCCCGCCACCGGCACCGGCCCCCGCTGGTGGGTACGGGGCGACCTGGATGGCTTCCTGGGGCTGGGACTTGACAACCTGATCCAGCTGCTGCTGATCGTCTCTTTATGTCGGGCGGTCCTGGGCTATCCGGACAGCTTGATCTTTGGCATCATCCTGCCGGCTACGGGGCTGTCCATGCTGGCCGGCAACCTGGCCTATGCCCTCCAGGCCCGGGGCCTGGCCCTCCAGGATGGCAACAGCGACCGCACGGCCCTGCCCTTTGGCATCAACACCGTGAGCCTGTTTGCCTTCGTGTTTCTGGTGATGCTGCCCGTCAAGTTGGCAGCCCTGGGCCAGGGGCTAACGGAAGCCGAGGCGGTGCGACTCTCCTGGCAGGCCGGCCTGATGGCCTGCCTGGCCTCGGGCCTGATTGAGGCCGGGGGATCGTTTGTGGTGGGCGCCCTGCGCCGCTGGCTGCCGCGCGCCGCCCTGCTCTCCACCCTGGCGGGCATCGCCCTGGGCTACATCAGCCTCGGCTTTCTGCTGCGCACCTACGCGGTGCCGGTGGTGGGACTGGCGGTGCTGGCGGTGGTGCTGGTGGCCTATTACGGCGACGTGAAACTGCCACTGCCCGGGGGCTTGCTAGCGGTGCTGGTGGGGGTGGCCCTGGCGGGCGCCACCGGCCTCATCCATATTGATGGCCCCACCTGGCAGGCCAACCAGGCGGCCGTTGGCTTGCACCTGCCCCAGCCCCGGCTTGGCGACCTCTGGGCGGCTCGCAACCAGCTACTGCCCTGGATCGGGGTCACGGTGCCCATGGGACTGTTTACGCTGCTGGGTTCCTTGCAAAACCTGGAGAGCGCCGAGGCGGCCGGCGACCGCTACCCCGTGCGCAGTTCGCTGCTGATCAACGGCCTGGCGACGATCGCCGTGGCCGGCCTCGGGTCGTGCTTCCCGACCACGCTTTACATCGGCCATCCCGGCTGGAAGGCGATGGGGGCACGCCTGGGCTACGCCTGGCTCAATGGGGTGGTGATGGCTCTGGTTTGCCTGCTGGGACTGATGGGTCTGGTGGGCCAGGTGGTGCCGATCGAGGCGGGCATGGCGATCGTGCTTTACATCGGCTTGGTGATGACCGCCCAGGCCTTCCAGGCCACCCCCAGCCGCCATGCACCGGCGGTGGTGCTGGGTCTGCTGCCCGGCCTGGCCAGTTGGGGTTCGATGCTGCTGAAGTCGGGGTTGCGGGCCGGCGGGGCCGGCCCGTCCGGCCAACCCTTTGGCCCGGCCCTGCTCGAACCACTGCGGGCGGCCGATGTCTGGGCAGCTGGGGCCTTCGCCCTGGAGCAGGGACAGATCGTGGCCGCCATGCTGCTGGCGGCCATGTTGGTTTACGTGATCGAGCAGCGCTTCCTGGCGGCTGCCCTCTGCGCCCTGGTCGCCGCGGCCGGCTCCTGGGTCGGGCTGCTGCATGCCTGGCGTTTCACCGCAGGCGACACGGTCCTGGATCCGGGCTGGGGACACGGATCTTCCTGGGCCCTGGGGTACTTGGCGATGGCGGTGGTTTTCAGCCTGGGTTGGTTGGCCCGTCGAGGACAACCACCTCAACAAGCCAGCCGAGGAGGAAGATCCGTAAGCGATTAGAGATCAGTGACGGTTTCGGTGTGGCACTGTTCAATCCCTTCAAATAGCAGGGGCCCCGACTGAGACCAGCTGATCTTCCTTGATCGGACCGACGACACGCTTAGAAGCTCCCTCCAGGCCAGAGCTGCTCCTGGTTCAGCAGTAGCTGGGGTTCAGGCCTGCGCAGCAGCGATCAGGCCATGGCCCCATACCTGCTCGCAGACAACGCGGCTACTTGTCGTCGAAGAGACTGCCTAGTGCTGAGCCCAAAGCTCAAGCCTTGCCCTTTCCGCCGTAAAGGATTCGGGACTCAGCCTCTGATCAACCAGGGTCTTGGCAATATCAGTAAGCCTCTCAATATCCACGACTCGGAAGATGTCATTGAGGAAGTCGACCGGTTTGCAGATGACCACCCAAGGAGGAAGCCGCAGCAGCCGCTCCAGCGCCTCTAGGCGACTGGGTTTCCGCAGCAAGTTGTGGACCGGAGAACTGCTGCCAAAGTGCTCTACCGTGCAACGGAAATTACCCGCATGGAAAGAAAACACATCCGGATTCACTTCACCTTCGGCAATGCTTGCCCCAGCCGGAAAGATCACGTCCACGAGATCGGCATGCCCGCGCGGGGGGAAGGGATGCTTGGGTACCTTGGTGCCACACCAATCATCCTCATCCCAATTGAAATAAGAAGCAGCCGCCTTCATGGTGCGGTGAGCCGCATCGAGTAGGGTGCGCTCATCATCAGCACTCCGCTTGCCAAAAAAGGGAAAGTGGTGCATGTAGTGACCGAACAAATAAGCCGTCTGCACAGAATAAAGCTCCGTATCGACAATATGCGTATGCCAAACATAGTCTAAATAACGAGAGGGCGATATGGAAGCGCCCTGACTAGCGTGATAAAGGAACAAGAAGCCCTTGTACTTTTTAACGGCATCGATGGCCTGGTCAAGAGAAAGACCCGGCCTGTCTTCCGCGTGCATCAACTTGTAGGCCAGGGGTCCAAAGTCAAGGCTGTTCAATCTTGCGAGGAATTCATGGTCGGATTCCGAAATGCGAGGATTTGACGGATTAAGCATGACGCGCTCCTTGGCCAACAAATAGAGGCTAATCACTGGCATCAATGGCAAGCAGGCCACAGACACCTTCGTAGCATTTGTTAGCAGGTGATAAGTACATAAGTGCAAGTTCCCCTGTATTGCGCAACATCGAATCATAAAAAGCTTTTGGATCTCCTAATGACCAGTCTCAAGCCAGGAAAAAACAGCCAAGTCAGAACCTGATCAGCAACAAAGGCCCCTCAGATCCCTGCCCCGCACAACCGTCGCCATTGGCCAAGGGCCTGGCCCGCTGCAAAGAATTGGCCGGCAGTGATGGCGGCGGCGTAGCGCCGCTGCTGGGGCGAATCAGACCGCAACCGTGCAGGGCAGGATCTGGTCACGCCAGGGTTGCCAGCATCTGCTTCGCCCGCATCGACTCCAAGCCGCAGGCGAAAGAGGGCCTCCTGGCCATAGCGTTCAGGCAACAGCTCCCGATCGACCGGCGCCAGGGAGGCAGCGCTGGGGTTCGGCCGGCTCTGCGGCCCGACCTGTCCCCCCTGCCAGCAACGGCAGCGCCACGAACAAGGCCCCTGCAAGTACCCAGGGAAACCCGCAGCTACCCAATCCCACACCCCGGCTCATAGCCTGACATAGCTGCAACGTAGAAGCGGCAGCAGGCGTTCCAGGGCGACAGCACGGCTGGCCTTGAGCAACAACACATCGCCTGGGCAGAGCCAGGCCCCCAGGGGTACGGCCGCAGCCTCCGGCTCGGCCACCCTGGCCAGCCGCGGCAGGCCCTGGGCGGCGGCCTGCATCGCTTCACCCTCGGCACCGCCATCGACGATCACCAGACCATCCAGCCGCAATTGCTGGGCCCGTTCCGCCACCTGCCGGTGCAACGCCAGGCTGTGCTCCCCCAACTCCAGCATCGTGCCGAGCACGGCATAACGCCTGCCGCCGCCGGCCAGGGGCTGGTGGGCCAAGAGCTCCAACGCCGCCAGCATCGACTCTGGAGAGGCGTTGTAGGTCTCATCCAGCACCTCGATGCCTGCCAGCTGCAGCCTGCGGCTGCGGCCCCCCGGCACGTCCACGGCCCAGGGAGTTGCCCCTTGGTCTGCCAAAGGCACGCCCAACTCCTGGGCCACCGCCAGGGCCAAAAGAAAGTTGCGGGCATTGTGGCGACCTTCCAGGGGCAAGGGCAGCAACGGTCCCTGTTCGAGCCGCAACTGCTGGCCCTCCTCCAGGGACCCCACCAGGTCGGCCGCCGGCAGGGCGGCATCGAAACCGCTGGCCTCATCGGCCAGGGCCACCCGTCGCACCCGGCCCTGCCAGCCCTGGGCCAGGGCCGCTTCCAGCAAGGGATCCCCCGCCGGGATCACCACCAGTCCCCGGGGCGCCAGGGCAGCCGTGATTTCCGTCTTGGCCTGGGCAATCGCCTCGCGGCTGCCGAGTCGGCCGATATGGGCCGTACCGATGTTGGTGATCACGGCCACATCGGGCTCGGCGCAGAGGCTTAAACGTTCGATCTCACCCAGCCCCCGCATCCCCATTTCCACCACGTAGGCCGCCGAGGTGCTGTCCCCCTTGAGCAGGGTCAAGGGCACGCCCAGGTCATTGTTTTCGTTACCGCTGCTCGCCACCACGGGCCCCAGAGGAGCCAGCACCGCCCGGATCAATTCCCGGGTTGTGGTCTTCCCCGCCGATCCGGTCACGGCCACCACCGGCGCAGCCAGGCGACGACGCCAGAGACGACCCAGCTGCTGGTAGGCCAGCTGGGTGTCCGCCACGGCCCACAGCGGCTTGCCCAACTCCCCTGCCCTGGCCACCATTTCTGGCGTGATCCGCCCCTGCTGGGCCACGGCAGCCCCTGCCGTCTCCAGGGCTGCCATCAAAAAACTGTGGCCATCAAAACGGTCGCCCGCCAGGGGTACGAACAGCGCCCCAGTCAGGTCGCCACGGCTGTCGGTACTCACCCGCTCGATGGCGGTGCCGACCTCGACCCTGGCCAGGGGCGGACCCCACAGCGCATTCAGCTGGGAGAGAGGCAGGGACATCAGGCCTCCGGGGGGGCGCCAGGGAATTCGAGCAGGATCATGCCCGAACCCACAAGGGCCCGTCGGGCCAGCACCCGACCCCGTCCATCAAGGAGGCGCAAATCCTCGTAGCCCAGGGACTCGGCTCGCCGCTGCCATTGCCCTGCCAAGGCAAGCCGCTGGCGATCGGGCAGGGTCCCGAAGCGGTCGATCAGCAGCAAATCCAAGCGCGAGGCGCCCGGCTCCGCCCGGGTCGCCCCAATCCAACCTTGGGGATCGTCCTGCGCCAGTTCCTGGAGCAGCGGATCAGGGGGAGGCAGGGGCGCCGCCGAGGGCCCCAAGGCCCCAGCTTCCGTTTCCCCTGGACTTGGCTGGGCGGGGGTGGCAGCCGGGGCCTCGGAGTCCATGGGTTGGGGGGCTGAAGGCGGTGAAACCGGAGCTGCGGTGGCTGAAGGCGGCGAAAGGGAAGCCTCAGCCCCGGAGGTCCCATCACTTAGGTGCGGTTTTTCCGCTTGGGTTTCCGCTTCGGTTGCCGTGTTGCTGCCCGCAGCCAAAGGGGGGAGCGGCGGCGGGCGACGAGCGGCCAAAAGGGGACGACCGCCAAGCGCGAGCAGCACCACCAGGGCCACGGCCAATAGGGGCCAAAACAGCATGGCCCCGCCCTTGGGCCAAAAGGCCGGTCGCCACAGGCTCCCCTCGCCATTGCGCCGCCATAGTTCCCTCAGGCCCAAACCCACAGATGCCAGCACCGCCCCCAGGTCCCGCCAGAGCAGCTCCCAGGGGTTCTGCCAAGGGGCCGGCAGGTCTGGGGACGAACCGCGCCCCTGTTTGAAGCGCTCTGGCGCCGCCATGGGTCTGGAGCGACTGGACCTCAGGGATAACCGCCCGGACGCCGGAGGTCCCGGGTAGACCTGGCCGGGCCGGCGGGTATCGACATCGCCTGAGCCCCTGGCCCCCCCCTTGCTGCCTCGGCCTCCTCAAGGCTGGGATCGGCGCCCTGCCCCAGGGAAAAACGACCGACCTCATCGGCGTCCGGCGTTGGTTCCTTCATGCCTCGGACCTCGCGATACATGGAGTCGTAGTCGCGAGCCGAACGGGCCCAACTAAAGTCCTGACTCATGCCCCGTCGTTGTAATTCTTGCCAGCTGGAGCGATGGCGAAATGCTTCCCAGGAACGCACAATTGAGGTATAGAAATCCACCGGCTCGTAGCGATCAAAGCTATACCCAGTCCCGGTGCCCTCAGCTGGTGCATTCGGCGGCACCGTATCCACCAGTCCACCCACCCGCCTGACCACCGGCACCGATCCGTAGCGCATCGCCAGCATCTGACTGATGCCACAGGGCTCAAAACGACTCGGCATCAAGAAAGCATCACTGCCGCCATAGATGAGGCGGGACAAGGCATCGTCATAGGTGAGAAAAACAGCAAAACGGCCAGGATGGCGGCAAGCCATCTGCCACAAACCCGACTCCAAGCCCCGGTCACCGGTGCCCAGCACCACAAATTGACTATCGGTGTAGGACAACACCCGATCGGCCACCTGCAATAGTAAATCAACTCCCTTCTGATCCACCAGCCGACTGACCATGGCCATCAGGTAGATGTCTGGGTCGACCGTGAGACCCATGCGCTGCTGCAGGGCCTGCTTGTTGATGGCCCGGCCACTCAGGTCGTTAACATTGAAGGTGGCAGGCAGGCATTGATCGGTAGCGGGATTCCAATCATCGGTATCAATACCATTGAGAATCCCCCGTAATTTACCGGAAATAAAATTCAGCAGCCCAGCCATACCCTCCCCATACTCTTCAGTACAGATTTCACGGGCATAGGTGGGTGAGACAGCATTGACTCGGTCTGCATATAAAAGGGCCGCAGCCATGGTGGTATCACCCTGCATATACCAGGGACACCAGGTCATGCGGTCGAGTTTCCAACGCCAAGGGCCCTGATAACGGAGGTTGTGAATCGTAAAAACAGTGCTGATGTTTGGGTCCTGATGCATCCAAACCGGGATCATGCCCGTGTGCCAGTCATGGCAATGCAACACCTGGGGATTCCAGCCCCCATTCCAAGCGAATTCTGCCGTGGCACTGGCGAAGAACGTGAAGCGCCAATCCTCATCTTCGCCGCCATAGATCCTGGCGGGGTCAAAAGCCGGATGGCCCACCAGATAGATAGGCAACCCATTAGTTGGGTGGCGGCTCTCATAGATGGCGAAATCGTTGCCCATCGTGTAACCACGCCAAACCGGCTCGCTGGCAATGGGTAGGAGTCCCCATAACTTGCCGTAGCCCGGCAACATGATGCGCACGTCATTGCCAAGGGCTGCCAAGGCCGGAGGCAAGGAACCCACCACATCGCCCATGCCCCCGACCTTGACCATGGGAGCGCATTCGGCAGCAGCGAAAAGAATGCGCATCATCCACTCCTGACAAGAACTCCACTTTACGGGCGCCCCGCCTCAGGGCAGAACGGTCACCGGCGTTCCGAGAGTCACCAGGTCAAACAGCTCGCGCACGTCCTCATCATGGAGGCGCACACAGCCATGGGATAGCGCCCGGCCAACGGTCCAGCGGTTGGGGGTGCCGTGGAAACCAGTGACAACACAGCCTTTGACATCAAGGATCTGCTCGCCATCCCAGCCACGACGCCCTTGGCAATCCTGATGAAAACCAATCCAGCGGCTGCCAAGTGGATTTGTCGGACCGGATGGCGTATGGGTGCCTTTCTCGGGATGCTCCCAAACCGGGTTGATCGTCTTTTCCAACACCCGAAAGGTGCCCACAGGGGTCTCCCAACCGGGCATGCCCACCGCCACCGGAAAACGGCGCAACGGACGGCCATTCTCAAAAACGGTGAGCAAACGACGGCGACGATCCAGCACCAAGGTTGTGGGCGGGGGGGCCGCGACGCTGGGTTGGGCCAGGGGCCGGGTTGCCGCTGGAGCTGGGGCCACCACGCCCTCGGGCCCGCCGATCTGGAGCGGTTCCTGCCCGCCAAGCAGGGCGGCAGCGCCTGGAGCGACCAATGGTGGGGGTGGCTGGGGCCGTTCCGTTGGCCGTAGCAGCGGGGCAGGCGTGCCTGGGGCGAAGGAACCGGCCGGCACTGACGGCTGGCCGAAGGCAGGCCCCAAGGCCAGCAAGGCCAGCAGACCTGCCGGTGCGGTGGTGGCGACAAGCTGGGCTGGGGAACGGAGCGAAGAACGAAACACGGTTCCCGAAAAAACAACGTAATGGCGCATTCAGACCACGCTAACCAGAGGCGCGCCCGCCTCGCTTACCAAACACCACGCCTTGCCCTTAGGGCAGCCAGGGGGTCTGGGAGAAGTCTGGATCGCGTTTCTCCAGGAACGCATTGCGGCCCTCCTGGCTCTCGGCGGTTCGGTAGAAAAGATGGGTGGCTTGCCCGGCCAGCTCCTGTATGCCCGCCAGCCCGTCGGTCTCGGCATTGAAGGCCGCCTTGAGGCAGCGAATCGCCGTCGGGCTGTGGCGCAGCACCTCCCGGGCCCAGGCCACCCCTTCGGCCTGCAGGCACTCCAGGGGAACCACCTGGTTCACCAACCCCATGGCCAGGGCCTCCCGGGCGCCATAGCGACGGCAGAGAAACCAGATTTCACGGGCCTTGCGCTGGCCCACCACCCGGGCCAGGTACCCCGCTCCAAAGCCACCGTCAAAACTTCCCACCCGTGGCCCGGTCTGGCCGAAGACGGCATTGTCGGCGGCCAGGCTGAGGTCACAAAGCAGATGGAGCACCTGGCCGCCGCCCATGGCATAACCGGCCACTAGCGCAATCACCACCTTGGGCAGGCTGCGAATCAGGCGTTGCAAATCAAGCACGTTGAGGCGGGGTAGGCCGTCGTCGTCGACATAACCACCTTCCCCGCGCACGCTCTGGTCGCCGCCGGCGCAGAACGACCACACCCCATCGGCAGCTGGTCCGGCCCCTGTGAACAGCACCACGCCGATCTTGGGATCATCCCGAACCCGGGTGAAGGCGTCGCACAGCTCCTGCACCGTGCGGGGGCGAAAGGCATTGCGCTTTTCGGGGCGATTAATACTGATCCGGGCGATTCCTTCTTCGCTCCGTTCGAAGACTATGTCCGTGTAGTGGTTTACGGACTGCCATTGAACCGGCTCGCCAGCTTTAGCAAAGGCAGCGACAGAAGCAGGAGACTCTTCAAGCATCAGGGGGCCCAGCCGGTGCCGCCATTGTGCGTAGCCGTCGGCGTAGGGCGGCGTCCTGGCGGCGGTCTGTCCGCAGCACCAACAAAGCCAGCGGTTGGGCCAGGGCCCAGGCCAACTGGGGCGTCAACTCGGCCAGGTTGGCAACCCGGCGGCAGGGCACCCCATGCACCGCAGCCAAGGCACAGGGATCCAGGGCTTGGGGCATGGCGTAAAGCCGCTCGAAGTCCATCGACCTCTCCGGCTCGGTGCGAATCGGCAGCTGCTCGAAGATGCCGCCGCCGCCGTTGTCGATCAACAGCACCGTCAGGCGAGCGTCCAACTGGGGGCGCCAAAGCCAACCATTGCTGTCATGAAGCGCCGCCAGATCGCCGCTCAGCAACACCAGCGATCCCAGGGCCTCGGCCAGCCCAAAAGCCTCCGAGAGGGTGCCATCAATGCCCGAAACCCCCCGAAAGCCATGCATCGGCCGTGGCGGGCCCGCTGGATCGGCAAACGACTCCCAATCCCGCACCGGCGAGCTGTTGGCCAGCATCAAGGGCAGGTGGGCCGGCAGCAGGCGACTGAGCTGGCGCACCAGCGCGGGCTCCTGGAAAGGAGGCTGCAACCCGATCACCGGGGCGCCCAGGCCATCCAGGGCCTGGGCCAACATCGCCTGCAGCGTCACCTCGGCCTGCCTCCAGGTGGCAGCCAGGGCCAGGGAAGCGGGGGCTGGGGGACCATCCCCATCGACCGGAATCCCTGAGGCCATACCGGAGGCCGCCAGCCAACCCACCAAGCCGGCATGACTCTGGCCGGCCACGCGAGTCAAGGGATCCAGAGGCCGGGGATCGGCTTCGGAGACCAACACTTGCCGGGCGTCCAGGGCGGCCAGCCAGT
>CAMDWF010000034.1 GCA_945878795.1 Synechococcus sp. UW140 | reverse complement strand
ATTGGGCGCTGAGGCTGATGATCGGCTCCAGCACGTTGGCGTAGCCCTCCACCCAGCTCAGGTTGTTGGTCCAGGAGGCGCCGGCCATCGACAGGGGCGGATCTTGCCGCTGCAATTCGGCGATCGCGACGTCCATGTTTTCAGGGGTGGGGGGGGCACCCAGGTGCTGCCACAGCCGGTGTTGGTGTACCGCCTGAATCACCGGCAGATCGTCCTGTTGCACCCCGGCGGCCTCCAGCATGTCCAGATATTCGCTGCCGTTGATCGCCACCGTTTGCGCTTGGCCGCCCTCCGACCGGGCGATCTTGTGATGGGCCTGCACAAAGGCTGGCGGGAATTCATTCATCATTACGCCGCCGTTTTCGCCGTCGGCGATCTGGGTGACGAGCGCCGGCACTGTGATTCCCCCCAGCTCCTGCCGATCCAGCCCCAGGGCTTCGTAATAGGGCTGCATCTGGCCCACCAGCTTGGTATCGGAGCCCTGGGTTTTGATCAACGCCACGATCGATGCCGTTTCCCCCCTGGAGTTACGCGCCAACAGCCGATTGGGGATCACCTTTTGGTTCGACGTCAGGCTGGTGCCATCGAGGTTTTCAACGCTGTGTTCCTGCACCAGCAGCCAGCGGTAGCCGCACACCTTGAGGGCCCGCACCAATTCGTAGAGGGTGTCGGGGTGGTTGGGCAGGTGCATCTCCGGTGGTGAAAACCCCTTCACCCGCTGCAGGGCCTCGCTGCCAAACAGGGCGGCGAAATGGTGCTGCCAGGCCAAGATCTGCAGCTTCAGGTCGGGAATCGGGGTGGAGGGGGCCACGGCATGGCTCCAGAAGGTGCCCAGCCACTCCACATGGGGCTGGAGGCTGGCATCACAAGCGAGCCGCTGCAGCGCCTCAAGAATGTCCGTCCGGCCCATCTGCTCCAAGCCCCAGAGCAAATTGCCGGAATAATCCAGCATGATGCGCGGGTCGCAGCCCTCTGCGATCAGCTGGGGCAAGATCTCCGCCATGCGCTTGTAGCAGTGGGCAAAGGCCTCGGCGTTGTGGTTATCGCCTTCGCCGGGATGCTCGAACATGTACTGCAGATGGCCGATCAGCTCCCCCCGGGCCCCGGCGGGGATCGTCGGTTGATGCATGTGCAGGGCGCAGGCAAAGACCGAGCGGATCGACTCCAGAGCCAGAGGCGTCTGCCTTGCAACGGCCGGCTGCTGTTGCTGCACCAGGGCGAGGATCTCCGCTTCACGGCCGGCGATTGGCGGCAGGGCATCGTGGCTCATGCGGAGGGCTCCAGGGCTTGCGCTTGAACGGCGATTACAACATCCTACCCCTGCTCACGAAGGCCGCCGAGCTGGTCGGGGCCACATGCGTGTACTCAAGCTGCGTTAAATTGAGTTGATTTTTCTGGATCACACGTTCTCGACGGAGGTCGTTTGAATGACTACCAAGACCCCATCGGATAGAACCAACCGAATTCGCTCGGTCAGCATTGAAGGCTTTCGCAGCCTGAAGAGTATTGAGAACCTGGAGCTGCCGCAACTGACGGTGCTCATTGGTGCGAATGGCTCGGGAAAGTCAACCTTGATCCGCTTCTTCGAGATGTTGAGCTGGATGCTCAAGTCCAAGAACCTACAGGAGTTTGTGCTTCGCCACGGTGGTGGAGACGATCAATTCTTCATGGGTGCACGACAGACGCCGCGCATCCATTCCGAGCTTTGCCTGGATACCGAAAAGGGCCAGAACGACTATCGGTTTGACCTGATCCACCTGTCAGCCGGCGATACGGTCATGGTGATGAACGAGGCCTATCGATACTCTAACAACGATATCTGTACAAAGGCAGGTTGGACCCAAATTGATGCGGTTGGAAAGGAGTCCAGCCTTCTGGAGCAAAAGAATAAGACCGCCAAAACTATTGTTGCCCTACTGCGCCAGTGCTCCACCTATCAGTTTCATGACACCTCAGTGAATGCGGCCATCCACAATCGCTGGGATGTCACCGAGTCGTTTCGCCTGCGCTCTGATGGCGGCAACCTCGCGGCTCTGCTGCTGGACCTTCGCAATACTGACTGCAAGCGCTTTGATCTGATCGTTAGGCAGATTTGCCGGGTGCTGCCGGCGTTCAAGGACTTCGTTCTGGAAGAGGAGGCCGGCAAGGTGCTGTTGCGCTGGGTGAGCCAGCAAAGCGACAAGATTTTCGGGTCGCACCTTACGTCGGATGGATCACTACGCCTGTTTTGCTTGCTGACGCTGCTGAACCTGCCGCCCGACCGGTTACCGGATGTGATGTTCTTCGACGAGCCTGAACTGGGCCTGCACCCGCATGCCATCACCTTGGTGGCTGAGATGTTCAAGCGCTTGTCGATGAAGCGACAGATATTCATCGCTACCCAGTCGCCCTACCTGGTGGACTGTTTCGAGCTGGAAAATATCATTGTGGCCAGCGCCAATGACGGTGAGACAGTATTGCGCAACTTGCCGCGCGCTCACTATCAGCGGTGGCTGGACGAGGACTATCAGCTCTCTGACATTTGGCTCCAGCAAGCCACGGGTGGAGTTTCATGGCTGGGTGATAACCAGCCGGTCAACAGGGACAGTGCAGCAGGTGGAGAACAGCCCAAATGATCAGGGTATGCATCATATGTGAAGGATCTACTGAGGTTGACTTCGTCAACCTCTGCCTGGAACCCTAACTGCGGCCCAGTGGCGTCAGCGCTTATGGCACTATTTTGAGCGCCAAGTTGAGACGCCATCCTGGCGGGGTTGTCACAGTAGACCGACTGGCAAAAAAGATTTCGCTCCACTACAGCGAAGCCGACAGGGTCACAACCTTGGTGGATTTCTATGGCTTTCGAGACCGAGCAGAGCGCAGCCGTGCCGAACTGGAGGCAGATATCCTTACAGGTGTTGCACGTTCCACCAGGAGATACGACTCGCGTTTCGTATTGCCCTATGTGCAGATGTATGAGTTCGAGGGGCTACTCTTCACCGACCCCCAGGCATTTGAGTGGGTGGAGGATGGCTGGAATGACGACACAAAGCGGAAATTGGAAGCTGTGACCCAAGAATTTTCTAGCCCGGAAGATATCAACGACAGCCGGGAGACGGCGCCTTCAAAGCTCATTGAGCGCATCTTCGAGGGGACCTATTCCAAGACGGAGCATGGTCCATTAATCGCTGAATCCATTGGCATGGACGCCATCCGAGCCAAGTGCCCGGCTTTCAACGAGTGGGTGGGCAAACTACAAGCCTGGGGAGGCGCCGGCTGACAAGGCCACGCAAAGCAATCGGTCTTGAATCTCATATCGCAGTCTAGCATATCTAGCATATCTAGCATATCTAGCATATTTTGAAAATACCCATGTCTACCTCATATAGCCAAGCTGAGTTGGCATCGCAGGGACAAGATCCATTGTTAGCGTCACAGACATGACCAGGGTAGGGGCGGGTTAGCGTTACCTAGCACCGATCCATCTGGCACCAAACGGCGATTCCTGGCCGTTATCGCGCTGAACAGTCCGGCGTCATGATGCCGTCTTTGATCAATCTCGCCTCAATCGCGGCTACCACATTGGCGACACCATCTTCGCCGCCAAGCATCTGCTGCAGCTCCCGGGCCCGGATGCGAAAGCTGGGATTGTTGGCAATGGCCCCCATGCTGAGCGCCAGGCTCTCGGCGCTGAGCGATGGCAGCCGATGGGTCGCCGGGCTGACCCCAAGCCGCTCCAGGGTTCGGCCCCAGGCGGGCTGATCAGCGAAGAAGGCCACAACCGTCGAGGGCAGGCCATGGCGCAGGGTGGTGGCGGTGGTGCCGGCGCCGCCGTGGTGAATCGCTCCCTTCAGCTGCTGGAATAACCAACTGTGGGGGCATTCCTCCAGCACATACACCGAGGCTGGTAGCGCCGTGCGGGGGACGATGCGCCCCCAGCCCGGTGACAGAATCAGCCTCTGGCCCGCCAAGCGGGCCGCCTCCACCAGTAGCAATCCCAGGGCGGCGGGATCGCGGGCAATCATGCTGCCGAAGCCGGCATAGAAGGGCCTGTCGCCGAAGTCCAGAAGCCTGGATGATGCCGCTGTCCTGGCGCCACTTCAAGAGGCTGACGCTGTGATAGCTCAGCCGGTTCAGCTGCCGTTTCAGTCGCTGACCAAGCCTGCGGGGCGGCGGCGGGTCGGCTGGGCCAGGGAATTGCAGCAAGGCAAAGTCTCCGGTGGCGATGATCGGGATCGGACTCAGCACCATCTGCGGACACCCCTCGGCTTCGGCCAGGTGATATCCCCACAGGGCCAGCGGCGTGACCAACAGCAGATCGGTGCCGGCCATCGCCGCAGCGGCCGTTGTCAGCATCGCCTGCAGCAGCTGCTTTGAGACCAGCTTCACGGGCTTGCCCCGCATCAGCTCCAGCCCCTGCTTCGATGCCAGCAGTTGCCTGTAATCGCCAGGCAGCGGCACAAATGGAATGGCGTGCGCCGTGGCAATCGCCTCGAAGTTGATGCTGCCGATTAACTGAATCGCATGCCCACGCCGCTGCAACTCCAGTAAAATCGCCAAGTCAGGTTGGAGATCACCGCGAGACCCTACGGAAAGCAACCGGATCGTGGCCATGGTGAAGCTTGTAGCGCCAGATAGCGTAAGAGAACTGTTGTCGTGTTCTTGGGATATCTCTGCAGGCCGCTAATGGGCGGCTAAGGGTTACAGATGGGTTAAATCGACTCGGCTGACTGTGCCGCCGCCAGCACCGCCGCTGCCGCCCCGCCAAACTCTGTTGGCTCCGGCTGCTCCTTGCTGCGGGCCTTCTCGCGGGCCAGCTGATGGTTCATGTCGGCAGGAATGAATGTCACCGGCTTGCCGGCTCGATGGGCGGCGAGTAGTTCGTCGCGGGCGACTTCGCCACCACCGATGCCTACCAATGCCTCGCTGCTGCGCACGATGGCGCTGGATGTGGGCGACAATCCCTTGCCCTGCGGCAGCTCGCCTCCCCAGGTACTATCCGGCACGAAAAACACCGTGTCCACCCAGGCAGAGAGGGGAACCTGTTCTTGGCGGGCCAGACTCGACATGATGCCCAGGGTCTCGAACCCCTTCCCCTTGGCCAATTCGTAGATCTGGCCAATGCCTTCGGCGGTGCCGCCGCTATTGATCAGGGTGCGGGCCGGATCGTGGCGATCAAGGATGCGGCTGGCTTCCCGAACCAGGGCATCGGGATCTTGATAACCAGCTCCCGAATAGCCCACGAATGTAAGCACTTTCTTGCCCGTTGCCTTCGCATGGCTGGCGATGGTGGCAGCATCGCCTGTGTAGATATGGGCGGGCCCCTTGCAGGCCAGCGGGGCAGCGGCAGCGGGGCCCACCCAAGCCCCGGCCAGCAGGGCGACGGCGGCCAGGGCCTTGCTCACAGGCAGAATCAGGGTGTGTTCCAGGTGCAGGCACTGTCGCTGCAGAAGCTGGGCAGGTATAGGTATCGCTGCAGCCATGGCCATGCTGTTATCTGTTAATTGAACCTAGGAAGCCCCATGGTCCAAGCCGCTCAAAGCCATGGGCATGAACATCAAGGACCCGCAGGCCCCTGCCAGGGACCACCCATGGGCCACCCTGACGACCCGATCTGCACGGACCAATCAGCCCCCCGGTGCGCGACTCCGCACATAGGTGGCGGTTTTGCTTGTGGGAGTCCCGGTCTTGCCTACTAATGGATTGGGCCTGTGTCAGGTGGATCCTTGGTGAGATTTCTGGTGCCGCGGGAGCACTCCCCCGGTGAAAAGCGGGTGGCCGCCACGCCCGAAACCGTGCGACGCCTGCAGGCCAAGGGCGTGAGCGTGCAGGTGCAGCAGGGGGCCGGTGCGGCAGCTGGGTTCCGGGATGATGATTTTTTGGCCGTCGGCGCCGAACTGGGCCCGGAGGAGGGCCTGCCCTGGGAGGAGGCCGACGGGGTGCTGTGCGTGCAGGCGCCACCGGCAGAAAGCCTGCAGCGCCTGCGGCCGGGCGCTCTGCTGGTGGGGCTGCTTTCGCCTTATGGCGCCACCGATCTGGCCGAGACCCTCAACGGCCGCGAGGCCTCGGCCATCGCCCTCGAGCTGTTGCCGCGCATCAGCCGCGCCCAGAGCATGGATGTGCTCTCGTCTCAGGCCAACATCGCCGGCTATAAGGCGGTGCTGCTGGCCGCCGCCGCCCTCGATCGCTATGTGCCGATGCTGATGACGGCCGCCGGCACCATCCAGCCCTCGCGGGTGCTGGTGCTGGGGGCCGGTGTGGCCGGCCTGCAGGCCATCGCCACCGCCAAGCGCCTCGGCGGTGTGGTCTACGTCTCTGATGTGCGTGCCGCCGCCAAAGAGCAGGTGGAATCCCTGGGGGGCCGCTTCATCGATCCGCCCGAACTGGAGGACAAGCCCGCCGAGGAGGGCGGCTATGCCAAGGCCGCCAGTGAGGCCTTCCTGGCGGCCCAACGCCAGCAGCTGGCCGACCAGCTTGCCCTCGCCGACATGGTGATCTGCACCGCCCTGGTGCCGGGCCGCCCGGCGCCGCGACTCATCAGCGAGGAAATGCTCGATGGCATGCGGCCTGGAGCCGTGGTCGTCGATCTGGCGGTGGCCCAGGGCGGCAACTGTTTCGGCACCGTCGCCGGCCAGACGGTCGAGCGCCGCGGCGTGCAGCTGATTGGCGCCGATGCCCTGCCCTCCAGCGTCCCCAACCACGCCAGCGCCCTCTATGCCCGCAACGTCGCAGCCCTGATCGAGCACCTGCTGGTCGATGAGGGGCTACGGCTCGATCCCGAGGACGCGATTTTGGCGGGCTGCCTGCTCACCCACGGCGGCGTTTGCCGTCGTGAGGATGTCGTCTATCCCAACGGTTCCCGCAACGGAGGTTCCTGATGAGTTCCCTTTCCCAGGCCCTGTGGGTGCTGCTGCTCGGCAGCCTGCTGGGTCTTGAGTTGATCGGCAAGGTGCCCCCCACCCTGCACACGCCGCTGATGTCCGGCGCCAACGCCATCAGCGGCATCACCGTGCTGGCTTCGCTCACGCTTATCCAGAAGGCCGGTGACAACCAGGCCCTGCTGTTGATCGGCGCCCTTTCCCTGGGCTTCGCCCTTTTCAACGTGGTTGGTGGCTTCTTGATCACCGACCGCATGCTAGCCATGTTCCGCCGCAAGGGAGACAACTGATGTCGACTGAATTACTGACCGATGGCATCGACCTGGTGGCGGTGCTGCTGCTGGGCCTGGGCATCAAGGGCCTTTCCAAGGTGCGCTCCGCCCGCGGCGCCAACCAGCTGGCGGCGGTGGCCATGGGCCTGGCCGTGCTGGGCCTGTTGATCGAAATCCGACCCGGCCCGATGGCCTGGTTGTGGATCGCCGTCGGCACCGCCGCCGGTGGCCTGGCCGGCGTCATCACCGCCCTGCGGGTGCCGATGACGGCCATGCCCGAAGTGGTGGCCCTGTTCAATGGCTGCGGCGGTCTGGCCTCCTTGCTGGTGGCCGTAGGCGTGGCCCTGTTTGATGCCGAAGGCGCCGGCATGGTGGCCTTGGTGTCGATCGCCATCTCGGTGTTTGTCGGTGCGATCACCTTCACGGGCTCGATCGTGGCGATGGCCAAGCTGCAGGGCTGGCTCAGCACCCCCGCCTGGACCCAGAGTTCCTTGCGCCACGTCGTCAACATCTCCCTGGCGGTGGCGGCCCTGATCGGGGCCGTGCTGCTGCCGGGCGATCCCGCCGGCCTGCCGCTGTGGTTGCTGGTGATCAGCTCCAGCCTGCTGGGGGTGGGTGTGACCCTGCCGATCGGTGGCGCCGACATGCCGGTAGTCATCTCTTTGCTTAATTCCTATTCCGGTGTGGCCGCCGCCGCCGCCGGCTTTGTCGTCGGCAGCCAGCTGCTGATCGTGGCTGGCGCCATGGTGGGTGCGGCCGGCCTGATCCTCACCCAGGTGATGTGTACGGCCATGAACCGCTCGCTGCTGTCGGTGCTATTTGGCGGTGCCCTCGGTGCCAGTGCCCTCAGCGGTGGCGGTGGTGCCGGCGGCGAGGCGGGCTACAGCCGCATCACCAGTTGCAGCGCCGAGGAATGCGCCATGGCCCTGGAGCAGGCCGAGCGGGTGGTGTTTGTGCCGGGCTACGGCCTGGCGGTGGCCCAAGCCCAGCACGCCCTGCGCGAGCTGGCCAAGCTGCTCGAAAACCACGGCGTTGAGGTCAGCTATGCCATCCATCCGGTGGCGGGTCGCATGCCCGGCCACATGAATGTGCTGCTGGCCGAGGCCGATGTGCCCTACGAGCAGTTGCTGGAGATGGACACCATCAACCCCGAGTTCCCCCGCACCGATGTGGTGATCGTGCTCGGCGCCAATGATGTCGTCAATCCCGACGCCAAGAGCGACCCCAGCAGCCCCCTCTACGGCATGCCCGTGCTGGAGGTGGACCAGGCCCGCCAGGTGTTCGTGGTCAAGCGCAGCCTCGGCGCCGGCTACTCCGGCATCTCCAATGCCCTGTTCGAGCGACCCCAGACCGCCATGGTCTTCGGTGATGCCAAGGCGGTGCTCAACGGCCTGCTCTCCGAGCTGCGCAGCATGGGCGTCGGCAAGGTGAAGGTGGGGGTCTGAGGGGGGGGATGGGGGGCCATCAGCGGTGTTGCCATCAGGCAACACATAAACGGTTTAAGGTGGCATCAGGCAACATCTTTTTGCCATTCCGCTTGCCTTGCCCAAGCTCAGTCCCATCGTCCAGCACCCCCCGGCGGCCGTGGAGCAGGCCCTGCAGCGGCTGGGGCGCAACATCCGCACCGCCCGGCTGCGGCGCCGCTGGCGGCTGGAGGATGTGGCCGAACGGATGGGCGTGAGCCGCTTCACCGTGGCCGATGTGGAGCGCGGTAAACCCGGCACCTCCATCGCCGCCTACCTCGGGGCGCTGTGGGTGCTGGGGCTGCTCGATCAGCTGGCGGAGGTGGCCGATCCAGACCGGGATGGGGAGGGCAAGACCCTGGAGGCGGCCCGTCAACCGGGCCAGGCCCCCCGCCGCCATCGCTTTGAAGACGACTTCTAAACCCCACCTTGCTGTAGTCCCAGCGGCCCAGACCGACCATGCCACCGCAGGCTGAGTGCTACGTCTATGTGGTCTTGCCCGGCAGCACGGAGTTCGTCACGGCCGGCCGGTTTTCGCTGAGTAGCGATCGGCAGGGCCAACCGGTGGGCACGTTTGTCTATGGCCGCAGCTATCGGGAGAGGGCGGACGCGGTGGAGCTCGATCCGGTTCAGCTGAAGCTGCGCCAGGGCCCCTTCGAGACCGCCCGGCTGGGTGGCTTTTTCGGGGCACTGCGCGATGCCCTGCCGGATCACTGGGGGCGTCGGGTGATCGCTCGCCATGGCGGCCTGGGGGAGCCCAGCGATTTCGATCTGCTGCTGCTCGGGCCGGACGATCGCTGCGGTGCGGTGGGCTTTGGCCGGGGCGTGGAACCGCCGGCGCCGCAGCGTCGCTTCCACCGCACCCTCGATCTGGAACGCATCAAGCAGGCTGCCGACGCAATCCTCTGCGAAGAACCCCATCGGGCAGGCTCGGCCCTGGAGCAGGTGGAGGAGCTGCTTGGCCAGGCCGGCACATCGATGGGGGGCGCCCGCCCCAAGACCACCGTGGAGGCCGATCAGGCCCTCTGGCTGGCGAAGTTCCCAGCGCCTTCGGACACCTGGAACCAGCCGCGGGTGGAGCACGGCCTGCTGTTGCTGGCACGGCGCTGCGGGCTGCAGGTGGCCAGCAGTCGTCTAACCCGGGTGGGCGATGCGGATGTGTTGCTGGTGAAGCGCTTCGATCGCGAGTGGAGCGAGGCGGGATACCGGCGCCATCGCATGGTGAGTGCCCTCACCGTGCTGCAGGCCGAGGACAGCGCCACTGATCGCGCCAAGTGGTCGTATCTGCTGCTGGCCGACGAGCTCCGCCGCTTCAGCGCCCAGCCGGCGGTGGATCTGCGGGAGCTGTTCGGCCGGATCTGCTTCAACGCTGCGGTCTCGAACATCGACGACCATCCCCGCAACCATGCGCTGCTGGCCCGACCCCGCAGCTGGCAGCTCAGCCCCGCCTACGACCTCACCCCCTCGCCCGTGCAGGCCGAAACCCGACGGGACCTGGCCATGGCCTGTGGCCTGGTGGACCGCAGCCCCAGCCGCTGGGCCAACAGCCGGGCGATTCAGGCCGCGGCGGGCCGGTTTCTGCTGCAGCCGGCGGAAGCCGAAGCGATCGCCACGCGGATCTTCACCACCGTGGCGACCAGCTGGGAAGCCTGCCTGCGCGAGGCCGCGGTGAGCCCCGGCGACTGTCAACGCCTCAGCCGCGCTTTCCTCTATCCAGGGCTGGAGCTGGATCCGGAGGTGTAGGGGTGATGGCCCCATGAATGGGCTGCTGGCCGAGGCCGCCGCTGACCTGATGGGGATTGAGACCTCCGCCTTCGTGGTGATGTCGGCCTATGCCCGCGCCCAGGAATTGCTCAGCAGCAGGCAGCAGACCCTGCTCCATCAGGGTGATCACCAGGCCCTGCTCGCTGCCCTCGACAAAGCGTCCACACCAACCCCGGCGCTGCTAGAGGCCTGGCAGCTGCATCAGAACCAGGTCGTGCGCTCCTGATCTGGTGCGCTACACCCGGTTGTTCTCGGTTTCTACGCCATCAATGCCCATGCCATTGGCACAGCCGATTTGCCTGTGGGTGGGGCAGATCCTGGGTGTGCGGCTGTTGCTCTTGGATGTGACGGCAGAGGGCGGGGAAGAGGACCGAACTCGTCTGCATCGCTTCTATGCCGAGATGGGCTTCAAGCCTTTGCCTGGCCGCCCGGAACGGTTGTTCCTGCCCCTTCGTGCCCTCCCGTCTTTCCAGCCAGGCGGATGAGGGATCAGAACCGCAGAGGCCTGAGGCATGACCTGTTCGAATTGCACCAGACAGCCATGGTCTTCGGGGATGCCAAGCCGGCGCTCAAGGGCTCAGGAGACAATCAGGGGCAGGTCTTGCGAGAGGTTTTGCTTATATTGACTAAGTCTCAAAAAGCAGATCTGCGGCGCCCCACGCTCTAGAGTTGAGAAATTCAAGGTGCGTATGGACCCTGCACTCGTCAGGCGAGACGATGAAATCATGAGCGGAGCGCTCTGCTTTTCGGGCACGGGCGTTCCTGTGAAGAACTTGTTCGACTAATTGGAAGGTTACTCTTCGCTAGAGTCAGCAGAACATGACACCATCACCGGTTTCGATGTTCGTTTCGGACCCATCTGCCGAGATAACTTTATGGCTTAAATGACATCAGAAATCACGATGATTTACAGACGCATGTGCTGAACTTCAGTCCCTGAACACGACCTGCCCTCCTGGCCATTTGTAGCATGGCGAACCCTTATAGGCGGATCCTCCCATCAAACCCGGATTGCTTCCGACTTGCGTGAATTGCTTGTCATCGCAAGCGATCTCACGGGTGCTTGCCGTTTGCCTCCCGCTTTTATGCGGCCAAATCGCCGGAGAAGGGGATATTATGCGGATCCGTCTAAGACCTGTTGCTCTGACCGTGTTTCCACGGTTGTAGTCAGTGCTTAGACTACCTGCACGGCAGAGCAACATTTTGCTGGAGCCGACAACGCCTGCGAGCCGAACGTCGTTCGTCTCGAACGGCGTTGCGGCTCAGCAAATAGTTAGCCGAGTAAACTGAGCTGGTCTGGCTTTTCAGGACAGGAACCATCGCTAACCTCTGAGGCGGGGCACCGCCCCAACCAAGGGCCTCCCAACGATGAGCAACCGACGAACCCATAGTCCAGAGTTCAAAGCCAAGGACGCCATGGAAGCGATCAGCGGCCGGAAGACTCTTCAGTAGATTGCCGCCGACCATGCGGTGCATCCAATCCAGGTGAGCCAGTGGAAAAAACAGTTGCTAGAGGGGGCCAGTGAACTCTTTAGCTCTGGAAAGAAGCGGAAGGAGAATGACGATAGTCAGGCCAAGGAATCGGAGTTATTTCAGCAAATTGGCAGATTGCAGATGGAACTGGAATGGCTCAAAAAAATCTCGGCAGTTGTGATGCCCATGACCTACGAAAATTGGTTGATCATGAAGATTGCCAATTCTCTGTCAGCCGGCAGTGTGAGCTGCTTGGATTGCCACGCTCAACCCTGTATTACAAGCCAATTCCCGTGCGTGAGACTACGCTCCGCATCATGGCCAGGATCGACGCCCTCTACCTTGAGGATCCAGCGACCGGAAGCCGGCGGATGGTTGACTACCTGGCCAACGAAAGCATTCCGATCAGTCGTGACCGAGTACGTAACCTCATGCGCCGCATGGGGTTACGAGCGATTTATCAGAAACCTCGTACTACAGTTCCTGGCGATCCAGCCAAGCGATTTCCGTGCCTGGTTGATCTCAAGCAGATCACGTCTATCGATCAGGTCTAGGCGACTGATATCACCTACATCCCCTTGCAGAAAGGTTTCCTCTATCTGGTCGCAATTATTGATGGGCACCTCGAAAAATAAGCCCTTTCCAGTGCTTCTGCGGACATGAAAAAGCCGCCAATCTGGCGGCAAAGCAAGAAGTTCTTATATCTACCATTGACGATATCACTTGAACTATGGCACCTTCTCAACAAGAGTCATGCAACCACTGC
>CAMDWF010000033.1 GCA_945878795.1 Synechococcus sp. UW140 | reverse complement strand
GGCGGGAGCCTGACTACCGACGTCGATCGCGGCAAAACGATCGGAAGTTACGCAGGATTGCTTGGGGTGGGGGATGATGGTGGAGAAGCCAGGGATCCGATAGGCAATCGGACCCCCCGTTATGGGGGCTGTGGGGTCGACCATGAAGTCAGGGGGTAATGACGATCCGGTGGAGCTGACGAGGCAGCGTTTCAAATCCGGCTTCTGAGCCCCGTGGAACTTCTTGATGGACGGAACTCTGCCTGGTTCCGACGGCAGTCTGGAGGACTGCCCAACAGCGACATTCTAGGAATGGAGTGAGAGGTTTGCAAGATCCGGATCGATTGCCGTGAGCGCACCAGCGGTCGTCCCTACTGCGCCGACCTGGGTTGAGGTCTGGCTGGAGGCCGGCAGGGAAGGACGAATCTTCACCTATGCCAACCCCAAGGAGTGGCACCTTCAACTTGGGGACCTGGTGCTGGTGCGGCTCCAGGGGAGACCCCACTCCGGCCTGGTCGTTGGATTCCCCACCGCCCTCAGCGGGGAGCTCGTGGACCTGGTACTGCAGCCCATCGAAACGGTGTTGCAAACCGCTGCCATCGATCCAAGTTGGCAAGAACTGGTGGCTGAGGTCGCCCAGGCCACCCACACCAGCCTTTTTCGCACCCTGCGCAGTGTGCTGCCCCCGGGATGGCTGGGCCAGCGCTCCGCAGCCAGAAAGGATCCGCTGGCGGAGCAGCCGCAGGTGCTGGCAGTGCGACTAGCCGATGCGGCGGACGCCACGGCGGACGCAATGGCCGCCCTGCCAGAGCGCCAAAAGCAAGTGGTGGCCCATCTGGCCACCCTCAAGGAGGCGGTGGCCCAAAAGGATCTGCTTGCCAGCCTCGGATGCAGCGCCAGTGTGCTGTTGGCCCTGGAGCGCCGGGGCCTGATCGAGCGGCAGCGGATTAGCCGGCCCGCTGCCATGGCGGTGGTGACGGGGGGGGCCCGGCCCAACGTTGGGCCGCAGGAGTCGCCCCCCTGCCCCAGCCCCGCGCAGGACGAAGCCGTTGCGCTCATCAGCTCTGGGACGGGGCTGGCTGAGTTCCTGCTCTGGGGGGTGACTGGATCGGGCAAGACGGAGGTGTATCTCCAGGCAGCCGCCCACCAGCTGCAGGCGGGACGCAGCGTGCTGCTGCTCGCCCCCGAAATCGGCTTGATCCCCCAGCTTTTGGATCGCTGCCGCCGCCGCTTTGGAACCCAGGTGCTCGAATACCACAGCGGCATGGGCGATCGGGAGCGGGTGGCGGTTTGGCGGGCCTGCCTGGAAGCCGCAGGGCGGAAGCCCTTGCTGGTGGTGGGTACCCGCTCCGCGGTTTTTCTGCCCCTGGGTGCCTTGGGATTGATCGTGCTGGATGAGGAGCACGACGGCTCCTATAAACAGGAGAGTCCGATGCCCTGCTATCACGCCAGGGACGTGGCCCGCCTGCGGGCCCGCCGCTCGGGGGCCCGGCTAGTGCTGGGCAGCGCCACCCCATCGCTGGAAACCTGGTGGGCCAGCCACGAACCCCAGGCCCAATGCCGCCTGTTGCGCTTACCGGAGCGCATCCAAGGGCGGCAGTTGCCGCCGGTTTATGTGGTGGACATGCGCGCCGAGCTGGCGGAAGGCAATCGGCGCCTGATCAGCTTCCCTTTGAGGGAGTCCCTGGGCCGTCTCGCAGGCCGCGGCGAACAGGCTGTCGTGCTGGTGCCAAGACGGGGCTACCACACCTTTTTGAGCTGTCGCAGTTGTGGGGAGGCGGTGCTCTGTCCCCACTGTGATGTGGCCTTGACCGTGCACCGCCGCCGGGATGGACGCGAATGGCTGCGCTGCCACTGGTGCAACCACCGCCAGGAGAAAACCGACAGCTGCGGCCATTGCGGTTCCACCGCCTTCAAGCCGTTCGGGGCGGGAACCCAGCGGGTGATTGAGCAGTTGGCCAGCGAACTCCCGGACCTGCGACTGCTGCGTTTCGACCATGACACCACCCGGGGACGAGATGGCCACCGCCGCCTGCTCGAACGCTTCGCCGCCGGCGAGGCCGATGTGTTGGTGGGCACCCAGATGCTCGCCAAGGGGATGGATCTGCCCCAGGTGACCCTGGCGGTCGTGCTCGCCGCCGATGGTCTCTTGCACCGCCCTGACCTGCGGGCTTCCGAACAATGCCTCCAGCTGTTGCTGCAGCTGGCGGGTCGGGCGGGCCGGGGCGAACGCCCGGGCCAGGTGTTGGTGCAGACCTACAACCCCGATCACCCCGTCATCCGCCACCTGGTCGATGGCCGTTACGAGCGCTTTCTGGCCGGGGAACTGGCCCTGAGGCGGGAGGGGAACCAGATCCCTTTCGCCCGGGCTTGCCTGCTGCGGCTGGCTGGGGTTTCTGCTGCCACGACGGCCACCACCGCCACGGCCCTGGTGGAGATGATTCGGCCCCGGCTGGAGCAGGAGGGTTGGTTGGCAATTGGCCCCGCTCCCGCCCCCGTGGCGCGGGTCGCGGGTCGCAGTCGCTGGCAGGTGCTGTTGCACGGCCCCGCAGGGTCCCCCTTGCCCCTGCCCCCGGAACAGGAGCTACGGGCCCTGTTGCCCCAAAAGGTGTCCCTAGCCATCGATCCGGACCCGCTCAACCTCTAGGGGGGCATGGGCTAGGCAGGCAGTTCGGGTAGGCCGAAGCCAAGCCTCAGGCGCAGCCTTTGCAGGGCAAGGGAGAGCACCAACAACAGGGCGATCAACAGGCTGCCCAGACCCAGGGGACTCCACCGCCAGCATTCCAATTCCAGGGTGTTGCGGCGGCCGGCTTGCAGGGGCCAGAGGACCCTCCCTAGTTGCTTGCCAAAGCCGGGGTCCTGGGGGGCGGAGGCCGCGCTGATTTCCGCCTCGGTTCGGGTGGCAAGGGGCTCGGCCCGCCGCACATCCCCCGGTGCCACAGGATCGAGCAGCACTTCCAGCTGGAGCCCCGGTAAGTTCGGCACTGCGGTGAGGTCCAGATCCAGGAGCAGGTGCTGGCGCACCCCCACCAGCCAGTTGCGCTCGCGCAACTCCAGGGTGGGCGAGGGCAGCGGGGTGGCCGCCAGCTCGCCGAACAAGCTGAGGCTTTGGCCCAGGGCTTCCAGGGCCTGGGGGGCAGCCAACACAGGGGTTTGCAGGATTTCCTGGCTCCCCTGACGATGCCTTTGAAAGCCGCCGTTCCGGCTTTGGCCCAGGGCCTCCACGAAACGTTGTTGCAAGGGGGAGGGGCTGCCGCTGGCTGGGCGCAGGCTATGGCTGATCTGCAGCCGACCCGGCCCTGAGAAATGGATTTCGCTACGCACCCGCATGCAGCCCCCCAACAGTTGGGAAAGGAGCACGGACAGCAGCAGGGCCACGACCAGGGCGGCGAAGCCACGCGGGGCCTGCAGGGGACCGACCGGAGGTGGGGCCTCCGGCTCCGGGGCGCTGGCGCGGCGCTGGCGCCAGCGCCCACGGCTCAGCTTTTCCAGGGGCGGGGCGCTGGCCAGGTTGGGCAGAGTGAGGGACCACTCCCTGGGTCGGTTCAGCTCGGGGGCCTCCAGCACTTGCAACAGATCCCGGGCCTGGTGGCGCAGCTGCTGATCTTGGCAACCCTGCAGGCTGCGACAGCAGGCGGCGGCGGTATCGGTGCGGCCTTGGCCCATCAGTGCAGTGGCCAGCAACAACCTCAGGCGGCCCCCTTCCGGGCTGGTGGCTGGGTAACTGGCACAGAGGGGCTCGAGTAATCGCAGCACCTGGCCATATTCGCCGCGATCAAGGGCGATTCTGGCCTGCTGGAGGGGATCTGCCGTCATGCCGCCTCAGGCGCAGGGCGCGGGCTCGGTAGCTTTGTTCAGGCCCTTGGCTGAAGCCACCACCATCGTGCCGATGCCCGCGTTGCTGAAGACCTCGAGCAGCAGAGAATGGGGCACCCGGCCATCGAGGATGTGGGCGGCGGCCACCCCCTGGGCCAGGGCGCGGATGCAGCATTCGGTCTTGGGGGTCATGCCGCCAGCCACGATCCCGCTGGCGATCAGCCCACGGGCTTCGGCCAGGGTCAGCTGGCGAATTAGGGAATTCGGATTGTCCCTGTCCCGCAGGATGCCCACGGTGTCTGTGAGCAGGATCAGTTTCTCGGCCTGAAGCGCCGCAGCCAGTTCGCCGGCCACCGTGTCGGCATTGATGTTGTGCACCTGGCCGGCCGGATCGGGGGCGACGCTAGAGATCACCGGCATATAGCCGTTTTCGAGCAGCGGCAGCAGCACGCTTGGATCGACATGGGCCACGTCCCCCACCAGCCCATGGGTGCCGTCCCCCAGGGTTCGGGCCGTAACCAGACAGCCATCGCCGCCCGCCAGGCCAACAGCCCGGCCCCCCACCTGGTTGAGCCCATTGACGATACGTTTGTTGAGGCGCCCGACGAGCACCATTTCGACCACATCCATGGTTTCCGAGTCCGTCACCCGCAGTCCTTCGCGGAACTCGGGCTGAATCTGGAGGCGTCCGAGCCATGTGTTGATCTCCGGACCACCGCCATGGACCACCACCACCTTCACCCCAACGCAGCTAAGCAAAACCAGGTCTCTGAAGATCGCCTCGCGAAGATCCTCCCGGACCATCGCTGCACCGCCGTACTTCACCACCATGCAGCGTCCCGCGAAGCGCTGGATGAAGGGCAGGGCTTCACTGAGAACGGAAACCCGCAGGCTGTCGGCCTGGCTGACGGTGTGGTCTTGACTCACGGGGCGGCGGTGGCGGCTGGGGTGGCGTTGGGCAGCAGGGTCAGCAGCAGGTGGGCCGAATCCGGTTGGCTCAGTTCTGCCCTCAGGCCAGGCCCGAAGAAACGTCCCAGCCGATCCTGTCGGTCCTGCCACTGCTGGAACGGCACAGCCTGGCAGCTGAATAACAGGCGCAGTCCGTAGCCGTTGTCCTGCTGGATCTCTTCGATGGATTCCAACTGGGGAGGACGGTCCTCATCCCAGAGCTTGAGAGCCTCCAGGGATGATTCCAGGTGGGCCTTCTGGCCGTAACGCCAGCGGCTTACATCCTCAAGCACTTTGCGCAGACTTTCATTTTCGGGCAAATCGCGCAGAGGTCGCAACAAGGTCGAGTCCGTGAGCCGGCGGGCCGGGGGCAGCTCGGATGATTTGAGCGCCAGACCTCCCAGCAGCACGGGGATGCCATAGAAAATGCCTGGCAGACTCAGGTTCGGGCTGTCGGTGAGGTAGGCAATCGAGCCAATCACGGTGAGAACCGCTCCAGCCACGGTGATCAGCGAACCGGGGGAAAAAAGGGTTTGCATGGCTCCATTCTCCTGCAGCAGGGGGCAAGATGGCGAGATCTTCTGGGATCGGGATTACGTCCATGGCTAGCTCCTTCCCGTCATCACAGCCGGCCCCCGACCCAAGCGTTGAGAAACCGGCTGAGGCTGAGGACACGGCGACGCTGATGGCCTTGCTGGCCCAGGACCGTCAGTGGCTACTGCGGCAGTTGGACAGTGGGCGCTGGTCCCAGTGGCGCTTGGATTTGGCGGCCCTGGAACGGGAGCTGGGGCAGATGTTGGACCAGGCCACCGAGAGGTTTCCCCAGGGTTGAGATGGCCAGGGTTGATCTGGCGCCCCGACCAGGTTCAGAATGGGATGTCATCGTCCCCATCCAACAAGTCGTCGGCCACCAGGGGCGAGGTATTCCAGACCGGTGGCGTTTCGGCGACCGTCACCGCAGACCGACCGGCGGCATCCGGCGCCGGTCGTGGAGGTTGGCTGGTTTGGGGGATCGGCCGGGGCACGTTTCGGGGCGCGAGGGCCGCCGTCGGAGCCGCTTCGGCCCTCGCAACCACTCCCGCAGCACTGGCTGGGCCCTGAGGGGTCGCGTCCCCAAGGGGATGGAGCCGCGCCAGGGTGAGTTCGGCCCGCTTCTCCTTCACTCCGTCCGCCCGGCTTACGGTGTTGATGCGCAAGCGCCCTTCGACCACCAGTCGCTGACCCGCCTGGGCACGGTTCTGCAGGTCCTGGGCCAGATTTCCCCAGCCGATCACCTTGATTTGGCCAGGGGGATCCTCCGGTCGCAGGCCGTCAAAGCGCACGGCCATTTCAGCCACTGGGGTTTGGTTGTCCTGGGTGTAACGCACCTGTGGGGCCTCAAGCACCTCCACCTCAAGCAAACAGTGATTCACTCCGATGCCTTCGGATTTCTGAGACCATCTTGATGCACGCCGCTCCATGGGTCGGGGGCGGTGGCGGGCGGATCTGGCTATTCGCCGGCACGGGCGAGGGGCCGACGCTGGCCCGAGTCTTATTGCAACGGGGCTGGCGGCTCAGGATCAGTGTGGTCAGCCCCCCGGCGGCACGGGCCTACGGCACCGCCGCCGGCCAGGATCTGCGAGTGGGAGCCCTGGCTGGGCAGGGGGCCCTGGCGCAGGAGCTGCTCGCCGTTCGAAGGGATGGGGAAGGCTTTACCTGGGTGGTGGATGCCAGCCATCCCTTTGCCCGCAGCATCAGCGCCTGCCTGGCGGCCGTGTGTGCCGACCTCGGTCAACCCTTATTGCGGCTGAAGCGGCCCCTGTTGCCCCTGGGCCGGGCCGAGGGGCTGGGCGACCTCACGGATCTGGGGCGGCATGGCCTTGCCGGCGAAAGGTTGCTGTTGGCGATTGGCGCTCGCCAGTTGGCGGCGGCGGTGCGCCTAACCCCCAGGGCAGTGCACCATGGCCGCATCCTGCCCCTGCCCCTGGCCCTGCAGCAGGCGACGGCGGCCGGACTGGACCCCGAGCGCATTGCTTGTCTGCGGCCAGGAGGGGATGGCGCCATCGAGCGAGCCCTCTGCCGGCACTGGCGGTTGACCAGCGTGCTGGCAAGGCGTTCTGGAGGAAAGAACGAAGCCCTGTGGCATGCCATAGCCGCTGACCTGGGCCTGCGTCTGCTTTTGCTAAATCGGCCACCTGAACCACCAGGGGTCAAGGCCCTGCCCCTGGGCCCCCTGCTGGACGAACTGGGGTGGCCTGGGGGGGAAGGGCCATGAGGGAGCCGTCCGGCCGAGGCCCCAGAACGTCAATCGAGGTACTGGGCGACTAGGGCGGGTAGGGAGGCCTGGGGACGGGGGCCGAGCTGGGTGACGACCTGGCCGGCGCAGAGGGAGCCGAGTTGCCCACAGCGTTCCAGACTCGCTCCGTGGGTGTAGCCCTGCAGGAAACCGGCGGCGTAGAGATCGCCGGCGCCAGTGGTGTCGACCAAGGGCCCCAACCGGAAAGGTTGGATCAACAGGGTCTGATCGCCGCACAGCACCATTGAACCCTGTTCGCTGCGGGTCAAGGCCGCCACCTGGCAACGGCCCCGCACCTGGTGGGCTGCATCCTCAAAGCTGTCGGCTTTGTAGAGGGAGGTGATTTCCATCTCATTGGCAAACAGGATGTCCACGTGGCCGTCCACCAATTCAAGGAAGCTTTCCCGGTGACGATCGACACAGAAGGCATCGGAGAGGGAAAGGGCCACCTGGCCGCCACTGGCGCGCATCGCGGCGGCCGCAGCTAGGAAGGCTTGTTTGGCCGCTTCGCTGTCCCACAGATAGCCCTCCAGGTAAAGGACTTTCGCCTGGGGCACCAGATCCAGGTCCAGGTCCCCGGGGTCCAGGCCCACGGAGGCCCCCAGATAGGTGCACATCGTGCGCTGGGCATCAGGGGTCACCAAGATCAGACAGCGGGCGGTGGAAGGGCCACTGGCTGCAGCGGGGGTGTCAAAGCGGGCGCCCACCGATTGAATGTCGTGGGCGAAGATCGCCCCCAGTTGGTCATCGCGCACCCTGCCGATGAAGGCGGCCTTGCCACCCAGTTGGGCAATGCCGGCCATAGTGTTGGCGGCGGAGCCGCCGGAGGTTTCCAATCCAGGGCCCAGGGTGGCGTAGAGCCCTTCGGCTGCGGTCTCATCGATCAGGGCCATGGTGCCCTTGCTCAGGCCATGGTCCTCAAGGAAGCGGTCGTCGGTTTGGATCAACACGTCCACGATGGCGTTACCGATGCCGACCACGTCAAGACTACGGTCCATCGGCAGCAGGCTGTTGGGAGCCGGGAAGCTGGCGGCACTCATGGGGGCTGATAGGGAGGGGATGGGGTTGGGAGGGGTGAAGCAGGCCGACTAAACGCTGAGCAGGGCGCGTTTGGGACCATGGATCGGATCCTCGACCACGATGGTCTGGTCTCGCTGGGCCCCAAGCGAAACAATGGCGATAGGCACCTCCATCAGCTCAGCCAGGAAACGCAGATAGGCCTGGGCGGTGTCGGGGAGATCCTCCAGCCGGCGACAATCGGCTGTCGAGCACTGCCAGCCAGGCAGGGTTTGGAAGATTGGCTCGCAGCGGGCAAAATCTTCGGCACTGCAAGGGAAATACTCAATGCGCTCCCCATCAAGATCATAGGCAACGCACACCTGGATCTCATCGAGCTCGTCCAGCACATCCAGCTTGGTAATAGCCAGACAGTCGAGACCATTGACTTCGACGGCATAGCGACCGATGACCCCGTCGAACCAGCCACAGCGCCGCCTCCGGCCGGTAGTGGTGCCGAATTCGCCGCCCCGATCGCAGAGGTGGTCGTTGAGGCTGCCCTGCAGTTCGGTGGGGAAAGGGCCCTCCCCGACACGGGTGGTGTAGGCCTTGGCCACCCCAATCACCCGGTCGATCAGGGTGGGTCCCACGCCCGCGCCGATGCAGGCCCCCCCTGAGACGGGATTGGAGGAGGTCACGTAGGGATAGGTGCCGTGGTCGAGATCGAGCAGGGTGCCCTGGGCGCCCTCGAAAAGAATGTTTTTACGTGCCCGTGCCGCCTTGTGAATCGTGCGGGTGCAATCGACCACGTGGGGAGCCAACCGGGCGCCGTAGCTGGCGTATTCGGCAATCACGGCGTCGGGATCAAGGGGCTCCAGCCCGTAGACCTTGGTGAGCAGTTCGTTCTTTTGGGTGAGGGGTGTCAGCAACCGATCCCTCAGCCGGTCCTCGTCCAGTAGATCGATGACACGAATGCCGTTGCGTTCAGATTTATCGGCGTAGGTCGGGCCGATGCCGCGGCCAGTGGTGCCGATGCGGCGATCACCGCGCCGCTGCTCGATCGCCTGGTCCAGCAGGCGGTGGTACGGCATGGTGACGTGGGCCGTGGAGGCCAGCTTGAGGCCTTCGACCGAAATGCCGTAATCCCGCAAGGTGTCGATTTCGCCCAGCATCACCCGGGGATCGACCACCGTGCCGGAGCCGATCAGACAGACCGTCTCGGGATAGAGAATTCCGGAGGGGATCAGATGCAGTTTGAGAACCCGGTCGTCAACAACAATCGTGTGGCCGGCATTGACCCCGCCTTGATAACGCACCACCACATCGGCGGAGCGGCTCAGCAGATCCGTGATCTTGCCCTTGCCCTCGTCTCCCCATTGCGCACCTATGACAACTACGTTGGCCAAGGACAAGGCGGCCCGTAGCCGCTTCACAGCACAAGGGTAGAGCGTGTCAGATGCAGGTGCCCTTCGTCAAAGGCTTGGGGCCACCCTGGCTTCAGGTCCCTCGAACCACAGAGGCCTGGGCCTGTTGCAGTTCTTTCTCGATGCGGTTGCGCAGGGCTTCGGGTAATGGGCGGTTGGCATAACCGAGATAATGGCCTGCCAGGGAGTTGACGGCGGTCACCATGGTAGTGAAGGACCCCAGAGCATTGATTTCCTGGCGGGGGCGGTAGCGGGCTGTGTAGTCATTGATCAAGGCGCGGGCCTCTTTTTCGGCCTCACTGCGGCCGGGATCATCGGCAGCCAAGTGGATGGTGGTCAGCAGGCTTTGGGCCACGCTGACGGTGTCATCGACATAATTGCCGCTTAGTTTGCCGCTGGCGCTACTACAACCGCTGAGACTGAGGCTGAGGCAAAGCACCATGGCCACCGCAGCCCTGAACGCCGATCGGAGGCCCAGGGCTTCGCCGATCAAAGCCGCCAGTCGTTGGATTGAACGGAGGGCAGCCATGGTGGTGCGGCAGGGTGGGCTGATCTTAAGGATGCGCTGGCGTTCTGACTGGGGATTCAGGGGCGGATCCGTTGCATCAGGCAAGTCAACAGGTCCTCTGCGGCAAGGTCCTGCCGTTCACCTTCAACACGGGACACCAATTCAATCTGGCCGCTGGCGGCTCCCCGGCCCACAACGACCCGAAAGGGAATACCGATCAGGTCGGCGTCTTTGAATTTGACCCCAGCCCGTTCGTCCCGGTCGTCCAACATCACCTCCACACCGGCGGATTGCAATTCGCCGTAAAGTCGTTCCGCCAATTTTACCTGCAGCGGTTCGTTGAGGTTGGCAATCACGATGATCACCGCGTAGGGGGCGATGGCCAAGGGCCAGCAGATGCCGTTGGCGTCATGGTTTTGCTCGACGGCGGCCTGGGCTAGCCGGGAGACCCCGATGCCGTAACAGCCCATCCAGAGGGGTTCTTCCTGGCCGGCCTCGTTGGTGAAGGTGGCGTCGAGGGCGGTCGAATATTTGCGGCCCAGTTGGAAGATGTGGCCCACTTCGATGCCGCGGGTGGCTTCCAGGTGCTGGGAAGGATCGTGGAGACAGCGATCGCCAGGCTGGGCGGCCCGCAGATCCACGGTCTGGGGCAGGGGGCCGAGATCGGCCCAGGTGGCGCCAACCCGATGGCTGTCCGCCTGGTTGGCCCCGCAGACGAAACGGGGCAGGTCCAGGGCGGTGAGGTCCGCCAGCCTCAGGAAATGGCGTTCAAGGCGAGGGGGGGCAACCGGGGATTGGGGGGCGGATGTCAAGGCAACACCCGGTGCCTTGCCTTTCTGGTCCAAAGTGTCATCAGCCAAGTCAGGTCCGAGGTAGCCGAAGGGGATGGCGCCGGGGGTCAGGCTCCAGCGTTCGACGAAGGCGCCATCGATAGGAGCCACCTCCAGCAGAGCCCCGTGGTCGGCAAGAACAGCGGTGAGGGCATTGGCCAGCTTCACCTCATTGAGCTGCTGGTCGCCCCGCAGGCTCACGAGAACGGGCTGCACCGTACCGTCGGCAAAACGGGCCGCCAGCAGCAGCACTTTGACGATCTGGGAGGGGTCGAAGCCGTGGGCTGCTACCAGGGCCTCAATCGTGGTTTGTCCAGGTGTCGATAGCTGCTGGCAGGGGTCGGGGCCCAGGGGTAGGGCCTCACTCGCCAATGACACGGCCCTCTCCTGGTTGGCGGCATAGCGGCCGTCGGCAGAGGCCAGCACCAGGTCTTCGCCGGCTTCGGCCGTCACCATGAACTCCTGGCTGGCGGACCCACCGATGGCTCCGCTATCGGCCTCGACGGCCACGGTGCGCAGGCCACAGCGGGCAAAGATGCGGCGATAGGCGCCATCCATATCGGCGTAGGTCTCCCGTAACGAGGCCTCGTCGGCATGGAAGGAGTAGGCGTCTTTCATAATGAATTCGCGCCCCCGCATCAGGCCAAAGCGGGGGCGGATCTCATCGCGAAACTTTGTTTGGATCTGATAGAGGTTGACCGGCAGCTGGCGGTAAGAGCGGATCAGGTCTGCCGCCAGGGTGGTGATCACCTCTTCGTGGGTGGGCCCCAGCCCCTGCTCCCGGCCCTGGCGATCCGTGAGGTGGAACATGATGCCTTCCCCCGCCGTGTAGCCGGCCCAACGGCCGCTGCGCTCCCAAAGGTCGGCGGGTTGGAGCTGGGGCAACAGCACTTCCAGGGCGCCGGTTGCATTCATTTCCTCGCGCACGATCTGGGAGATCTTTTGCAAGACACGCCAGAGCAGGGGCAGGTAGGCATAAATACCGGAACTGATGCGGCGCGTATACCCGGCTCGCAACAGCAGCTTGTGCGAAACAATTTCCGCCTCCGCAGGGTCGTCCCGCAGCGTCACCAGCATCAGGCGGGAGACGCGCATGGCCAAGAATGGAGAAGTCAGCGGACCATACCATTGGCCCAGCGCAGACCCCGCAAGCGTAGTCTGCGCATTAACCCCAGTGTGATGCTTGCTTGCACTGGCTCGATTCCTGGATTCGGCGCACTGCAATAGCAGGGAGTGTAAACAGAATTGGAAATATCTGCTAAGTTCGCATTCATTCTGGTTGGCTTTTGCGTTCCATGCTTGCTCCATCGGGTACCACGCTCATTGGCACAGGTGCCGCTAATGGCGTTCAGGCGTTACCAACATCCCTGCTCCAGGAGAATGGGGCTGCGGGTTCAGGGGCTGATCGGAGCGAAGAGATTTTGATCACCATTGACGAAGTGCAAAAGGCACTGAATCGTTCCCGCGCTTCTGTATATCGCTATACAAATACGGATACGCGCAACCTCAATCCCCCCTTCAACCCCCGCAAGTTGAATCCCGAATACCGCACAGATCAAAAGGATCCCCTCGTTTTCCACCCCAATGAGGTCGCCCGTTTTGCCAGGGACGTGATGCGAATCAAGGAAGTGACGGTTGAGGTGCTCAATTCACCTTCGACAGCCACCCAACAACTACTGACATCCATCTTGGAGGAGCTCCGTGCCATCCGTGAACATTTGGACCACGTAGAAACCTTACCCAGCCAGCTCAATCACCATCGCCATCACAGCCAGGCCCGCCCGGCTGCTTGAGCCCCCAACCGCAGTCGCCAATGGCGAGAC
>CAMDWF010000032.1 GCA_945878795.1 Synechococcus sp. UW140 | reverse complement strand
TTGCCAGGACTCCCCTTCCAGCTGGATCGCCTGGGATGGCCACCACAGGCGCTGCTCCGCCAGTACCCTCAACGCCTCGGGACGGTCCGCCCAGGCCATGGCCCAATCGAGGGCCCGCAGAACCCGGGCGCTGAGGCGCCAGGGGCAGGCCAGGTGGCGGCCCGCCGCCATCGCCACATTGATGGCCCCGCAGGGGACCCGATTGCGGGCGTTCAACCCCACACCCACCCGGGCCCAGCGCACCTGATGGCCCTGGAGTCTTTGGCCCGGCAGCACCCCGGCGAGCTTGACCATGGCACCCCCGGATCCTGGCAAGTAGAGATCATTGGGCCACTTGATGCGCACGGGGAGGCCCAGATCCTCCAATTCCAAAGTCAACCCCACCGCCACTGCCAGTCCCACTGCGGCGGCCCCCAGGGGCTCCGGGGACCAGGGCAGGGCCGCACTTAGCCAGACGCCCCCGGGCGGGGAACTCCAGCGCCTTCCCCGTTGACCACGAGCAAAGCGTTGCTGGCCGGCGAACAAGGCCAAGGGCGCCCGCAGCCGAGGCCCCTGGGCGCCAGGCGCTTGGGTCAACCAGTCGTCCAGAAGGCGTTCGGTGGTGCCACAAATCGGCACATAACGCAGCTGCCAGGCGCGAAGATCAGAAGTTGAGCCAGATGCAAGCCCAGGCCCCAGGGACCTGCGGGCGGCACCGAGTCGTCCGCTCATAGCTGGCCCAACCAGGCCCCCATGCGAGCGGCAGCGGCCTCCAGTTCGGGCAGGGGATGGACCAGCGCCAACCGCAACCAACCCTCCCCCCCCGGGCCAAAACCGTTGCCGGGGGTCAGACAGACCCCTGTCGCCTCCAACAGGGCGGCACAACAGCCCTCGGAATCCAACCCCCGCCCCTTGGCCACCGGCGGCACCTCCAGCCAGAGATAGAGGGCCATCGAGGGTTGGCTCACGCTCCAGCCGGCGGCCAAAAGCGCCCGCACCATGCCATCGCGCCGCTGCCGGTACACCTCACGCAGCTGCTGGGGCCAATGGGGCGCCTGCTCCAATGCCGCGATGGCCCCGGCCTGAAGGGCCAGGGTCTGGTTGAAATCGACCACGGATTTCAGCTGGCGCAGGCCGGCGATCAGGGGAGCAGCCCCGATGGCGAAAGCCAGGCGATAGCCGCCAAGACACCAACTCTTGGAGAAAGAAAAGAATTCAATGCCCTGGCGCCGCCAATCCGGATGGCGCAACAGGGCCGGCGCCTCCCCGTCAAGGGCGAGGTCGACATAGGGGTTGTCATGGGCCAGCACGAGGTCATGGTCGATGGCGCGGGCCATGGCGCCATCCAGCCAGCTCTGGTCGCCGGTGGTGGCCGTGGGGTTGTGGGGAAACCCCAGCACCATCAATTTCAACTGGTCCCAGACGCTGGCTGGCAGATGGCCGAAATCAGGGCGCCACCCCTGATTAGCTCGCAGGGGCAGAAGGGTGGGGCGCACCGAGGCCAAAATCAACCCGCCCCGATGGGAGGGATAACAGGGATCAAGCAGCAAGGCCCCATCACCCGGATCGGTAACAACAAGGGGCAGATGGGCCGTGGCCTCCTGGGAACCCACCAGCAGCTGGACCTCGGTTTCGGGATCAACCGTGATGCCGAAGCGACGCCAAGCCCAGGCCGCAACTGCCTCGCGAAACGGCAAGGTGGCGCCGTGCAGGCAATAGGAGGCACTGGCGGGGTGATGGAGGCGTTTGGCCATGGCCTCGATCGCCGCCGGCGGGGGCGGCAGATCGGTGGAGCCAAGGGAAAGATCCAGCAATGCAGGGCGCTCGTTCAAGCCCCCCGACCCCCTACCCCCCTGGACATAGACCAGCTTGCGGGCGTCATTGCGGCTGAAGACACCGCTGCCCAACTGGGCCACCCGCTCAGAGATGGGCATCCAGCAGGGCCATCAACTGGGGCTTGGCAATGGCCCCCTCCTGGCGGGCCACCTCCACACCAGCGCGGAACACCAGCAGGGTGGGCAGACCTTGAATGCGATAGGCATCGCGACTGACGGGGTTATCATCGGCCTCCAATTTGGTCACCTTGAGCCTGCCGCCATAGGTGTCTGCGGCCCATGACATCAAGGGAGCCATCAAACGGCAAGGGCCACACCAGGAGGCCCAAACATCCACCAGAACGGGCAACGGGGACTCGAGCACCTCTCGGGCGAAAGAAGAGTCCGTGACATCCAGCACCTCAGCGCTGGTTGAATCGGTGGCCAAGGGCCCTGTTGCAATGTCCTTGGATTGTATGGAGCAGGGGGACCCCTCCGGGGAGAGCCGTCCAGGCCATTTCCCCTGGCTAGGAACTCAGAGCTTGTCGATGGACTTCTTGAGTTCTTCGAGCTCGGCGTTCACTTCCTGCTGCTGAACAGGTTGCAACTGGGGAACAGGGCCATTAGGGGCCGGTAACTGAATCGGGTGGGCTCCCCCTTCGAGCCGGGTTTTGAGGGCGGCCAGCTCGTCATCGACATCACTGCCCCCCTCCAGGCTGGCGAACTGACTTTCCAGATCGGCGCCAGCCAGTTCCGCTGCGGCTTGGCTGCGGGCCTCAAGAATCTGCACCTTCTCCTCCATCTGCTCGAAGGCGGCCATCGAGGAATTGGTGCCGAGGTTGCTGACGGCGCTTTGCAGCTGCTCCTGGGCCTGGGCCGCCTGGGCACGGGCCTTGAGCATTTCTTTTTTGGTCTTGGCCTCAGCGATCTTGGCCTCAAGGGCCGTCAGACTCCTCTTAAGGGTGTCGACCTGGCCGGCCTGGCTGTTGAGCTGGTTGTTGAGGGCCGTGAAGGTTTCCTGGTAGGTCTTACGTCGGGCCAGGGCCTCACGGGCCAAATTTTCTTCGTTTTTCTTAAGGGCCAATTCGGCCCTTTCGTACCAGGTTTTGGACTGACTTTCGGCTTGCTCGGCCTGGTTTTGGATCCGCTTCTGGCTGGCGATCGCCGTGGCGACGGCCTGGCGCAGTTTGACCAGATCAGCCTGCATGTCGGCCACAGACTGGTCCAGGATCAGGGCCGGATCTTCGGCCTTACTGACCAGATCGTTGAGGTTGGCGCGCAGCAGACGGCTGAGCCTGTCGAAAAAGCCCATGGTTTGGGATAAGGGGGCAGGCCCTGAACCATAGCGATGAATCGCCCATTGCCTCACTCAAAACTTGTAGAAGATCCACCCTTGCGCCTACGCCCTACGGTAGGTTCCATGGCCAAAGCTTCCAGGCGTTCCGTCCCGGGTCCAGCAAACGAGACCAACCGAACCCAACGGATCGGCGAGGTTTCGGTCCTGCTGCCAGCCCGCAGGCCACCGGCCGTGGCCCTGGCCGCCTGCCTCGAAGAATTGGGGCAATCCTGGCAACGGCAGGGCCATCTGGCGGCCCTTTGGCTGGCCTGGCCGCGCCTGGCCGGCCCCCAACTGGCGCCCCACTGCCGACCCCTTTCTTTGAGGGCAGGGCGTCTGACGGTGGGGGCGGCTCCCGGCCCCTGGCTCCAGGCCCTGCAATACAACCGCCACATGCTGCTGGGGGCCTTGCGCGGAGCGGGGTTCGAGGTGCGGGAGGTGATCGTGCAACAACACCACCCGGGTCCCATTCAGCCCCCTGCCATGCAGGAGGAAGCGGCCGTCTGGGCCGCCCATCCCAGCCGACTCGACGTGCATGGCCAAGGCGGCCCCTGCCCGGTCTGCGGCAGTCCAGCGCCTGCGGGTGAACTGGCCCTCTGGGGCCATTGCAGCTTCTGCCGCCGCGAGGCCTTGGCGGACCCACCAGGGGAGCATCGTCCCTAGGCCTGGCCCCTCAGGGGCTGGCCCCCTCAGGCCTCGAAAAGGGATCGCCAGGCCCGTTCCTGGGCCTCGGCCTCCGGGGTGCCCTCAGCGGGGGACTGGGCCAGAAAATCCTTGTCGGCCGTAGGTACATAGGGCCCCTGCTTGATCTCGAACATGACGGCAGCAGGGGTCAGGGCCACAAGGGTGTGGAAATGGCCTTCCTGCAACTCAATTCCCCGCACATCACCGCCGGCCTCCAGCCGTTCGATGTGAAGCACCGTGCCCTGGTCATCCAGAAGTAAGAGTCCGATGGCCCCTTGAAGCATCACAAAGCATTCGAAACCCTCGCCGGGGTTGGGGCGCAGATGGCGATGGGGACGCACATAGGTGCCGGGTTGCAGCACGTTCAAGAAGCGCTGCACCAGGTCCGGGGCGTCGTGAAGGTTGTGGTTGAGGCGCAGGCGCGGACTGTTGAGGGCCCCGGCAGCCACCGCATCGAAGAGGGACTGATCCAGGCGCCGCAACGCCGGCGGCACCGTCAACGCGGCGGGATCCTGAAGCGGTGAAGCGGCATCAGCCAAAGGTCGGCCTCCGGTGGGGTGGGTGACGCAGTGGCGAAATCGTGGCAGATCGCGACTGTGGCCATGGCTACCCCAAGGCCACCAGGCCCCCTTGGCTGACAGATTCGTGCCACCCCCGTTGTCCTTGCCCCATCGCCCGATGGCGGCTATCGCCATGGCCCCTTTTCCCAACCCCGAAGCCCCCGCTCCTGCGATCGAAACGATGCGCGCCCTGGTGCAGCGCGGCGAGAGCCGGTCGCTGGCCTGGCGGCTGGGGCAGCTCGATCGATTGCAACACCTACTGCAGGTGGAGGAAAACGGGGCCGCGAGCGCCCTGGCCGCTGACCTCGGCAAACCCGAACTGGAGGCCCACTTCGAATTGGTGGCCGTGCGTCAGGAACTGGCCATGACCCGCAGGCACCTGCGGCGCTGGATGCGACCCCGTTCCGTGGGGCTTCCCGCCTGGGCGCTGCCGGGCCGGGCCGCCATCCATCCCGAACCCCTCGGCTGCGTTCTGATCCTGGGCCCCTGGAACTATCCCCTGCAGCTCTGCCTGCATCCCCTGGTCAGCGCCCTGGCTGCGGGAAACACCGCCGTGCTCAAGCCCTCGGAACACGCCCCCCATACCGCCAGCTGGATGGCCGCCGCGGTGGCCCGGCACTTCGACCCCCACCATGTTCAGGTGATGCTGGGGGACGCTGATGCGGCGACCACGCTGCTAGAGCAGCGCTTCGATCACATCTTTTTCACCGGTGGCGGCCGGGTCGGCCGGCTGGTGATGGCCGCCGCCGCCCGCCATTTGACGCCGGTGACCCTGGAACTGGGGGGCAAGAGTCCGGCGATCGTGCTGGGTGGAGCCGACCCGCAAACCACGGCGCGGCGGCTGGTTTGGGGCAAGGGTCTCAATGCCGGCCAAACCTGCGTCGCCCCCGACCATCTGCTGGTCGTAGCTGACGCCGTTGCCCCCCTGATCGCAGCATTCGCCGAGGAGAGAGAACGCCTCTATGGCAAAGATCCCCTCAACAGCGGCGATCTCGGCCAGATCGTCAACGAGAGGCAATTTGAGCGCCTCGAAGGGCTGCTGATGGGTGCCCGGCAAAAGGGACAGATCCTGCTGGGGGGCGGCAGTGATCGCCACCGCCGCCGCATCGAACCCACCTTGATCGCCGTCGACCAACCAGATGACGATCCGTTGATGCAGGAAGAGATTTTTGGGCCCCTGCTGCCCCTGATTGTGGTGAACGATCTGGAGGATGCCCTGGCCCGGGTGCGCCGGGCCCCCCACCCCCTGGCCCTCTATCTTTTCGGCGGCGATAGCAAGGAGCGGCAACAACTCCTGGCCACCTCCAGCTCGGGAAGTGTCGGCTTCAACGACGTGGTGATGCAGGCGGGACTGGTCCACTTGCCATTCGGCGGGGTGGGCGAAAGTGGCCTTGGCTCTTACCACGGCGAAACGGGCTTCCGCACCTTCTCCCATCAACGCAGTGTGCTGAGCCGTTCGTTCTGGTTCGACCTGCCCTTCCGCTATCCCCCCTATGCCGGCAAGCTCCCCCTGGTTCGGCGCCTGCTGGGCTGAAAGTCCCCCCTGGACGTCGGCGCCGGGTGGGGGGGGACTGGTTAGGGGTTGGCAGGACCCTTAACGTGCCGGCAACTGCTCTGCAAAACCATGCGCCGCCGCCTTGTTGCCCTGGCCATTGCCGTGGTGCTGCCCCTTCCAGGCCTGGCGGCAGAAGTCACGGTTCAGCCAGGGGAAACCCTCTCCCAGATCGCCGATCGCCTGGGCATCAGCACGGCCCGGCTGATGAAGCTCAATGGCATCACCAATCCCGACCACGTCGAATCGGGCAGCAAGCTGACCGTGCCCAACTCCGTCTCCAGCTCGGGCCGGGCCAGGGGAAGCAGCACCTCGTCAAACACGAAGACCACCAAGGTGACCGTCAAGGACGGTGAAACCCTTTCGGAGATCGCCGATCGCCATGGCATGAGCGTCAATGAATTGGTGCGGCTGAACGATCTCAGCAACGCCGACCACGTCGAAACCGGCAGTTCCCTGCGGGTCAAAGCCAGTGCCGTGGCCAGCTCCCGCTCCGCTGACGGCCCCTCCAGCTACCGCAAGGGGGCCAGCGAGCACGTGGTCCAACCCGGCCAGAATCTCTCCAGCATTGCCGAGGGCTATGGCGTGCCCATGAGCCGTTTGGTGGCCATCAATGGCCTGCCGGATGCCAACCATGTCGAAGTGGGCATGCGCCTGCGGCTCAAGGGCAACCCGCCAACCAGCGCCGCCCCCAGCACGGAGGCCCCCCCCAGACGTTCCGTGGCCCCTGCCCCGGAAACCAGCCCAAGGGCAACAACGGCCCCCGTGGTGGCGCCAGCGATCGCCATGGCCAACCCGGTGGAGGCAAGGCCGGTGGAGGCAAGGCCGGTGGTGGTCAGCCCAGTGGTGGCCAGACCAGTTGTGGCGAGCCCTGTGGTTCCCAGGCCGGTGCTGGCCACACCGGTAGTGGCCACACCGGTAGTGGCCAAACCCGTTGTCGCCACTCCCGCACCGCGGACCAGCGTGGCCCGGGCGAGCCAGGCACCGGTCAGTTCCGTCTTGCCTGCGGAGGCTGCAAGCCGCACGGACTGGCGTCCCTATGGCCCCCTGCAAGTGGACTGGGCCAATTGGCAACCGATGGGCGGCAGCCTGGTGGCCCCCACCATCAGCAACAAGGGCGAAACGCTGTACCTGGCGATCAACTGCAGCGCCCGCAAAATGAATGCCACCAGCTCCAACGGCGACTGGAAAACCTGGGAAGATCCCCGCGCCGGTTTCGAGGTGAAATTGGTCAATGACCGCTGCCGGCAAAGTCGGCTCTGAGCGGCTGATCAAGATGCAAGGGCCCCTTGTTTCAGGCCGACCAGCGCAGGGGCCAGGGTGATCGCAAATAGTTCTGGCCCAACGCGCGCAACCAAAGCTGCTGGCGACCGTCATCGCTCTCGCGGATGAGTTCCTCCTGCACCAGGCGCCGCGCCAACCAGCCCCAGGTTTCCTGGGTTTGGCCATGGTCCTTGGCCAGACCCTCGACCAGCTGGCGCAGGTCCCGTCCCCGGCCGCCATCCAATGCCGCCAGGACCCGCGCTGCGGGCTCGGACCAATCGACGGCCGCAGGATGGCGCTGGCAGTTGTCGCAACGGCGACAGGGGGGCGCCAGCTCGCCGACGGCGAGCAACAGGGCCTGCTCACGACAGCCCGGCCCCTCGGCCACGGCCTCCATCCGTCGCAGCTGCCGCTGGGCCAGTTCGAGTCGCTCCCTTTCCTGCAGCCGCTCTGCGGCGCTCAGCTGCTGACTCGCCGCCCGCATCGCCCAGCCCAGGCTGACTCGATCGGCGGCGGCGAACAACACCAAGCAATGGGCCGGTTGACCATCACGACCCGCCCGCCCCGATTCCTGCAGGTAACCCTCGACGCTGGCCGGCAGGGTCAAATGCAGCACCAGGCCCACATCGGCCCGATCCACCCCCATGCCAAAGGCCACGGTCGCGACCAGCACCGGGCGCGGCTGGTTCTGAAAATGCTCCAGGGCCAACTGGCGACTTTCGGGATCCATGCCGGCGTGATACGGGATGGCGGCGAGACCCGCCTGGGCCAGCCGCGTCGACCACTCCTCCACCGCCAGGCGGGTGCGGGCGTAGATGAGCACGGCGCCGCGGGCCGCGCCCACAGCGGCCAACACCTCGGCCAACGGTTCCTCTGCGCGGCGTTTCATGGTGTATGTGAGGTTGCTGCGTCGGGCGGAGCGCACCAACACCTCGGGACGACGCAGCTGCAGCAAGCGAATGATGTCGGCGCGCACCTGGGGGGCCGCCGTGGCACTGAGGGCCACCATCGGCACCCCTGGGCAGAGGCGGCGCAGTTCGCCAAGTCGCCTGTAGTGGGGCCGGAAATCGTGGCCCCAGGCGCTGATGCAGTGGGCTTCGTCCACCGCCAAGGCCACCAACCGCCCCGTGGCGTGGATCTCTTCGAGCAGACGGCGGCTGACCTCCACCTGGAGCCGTTCCGGTGAAAGGTAAAGAACCCTGAGACTTTGATCGTTCAAGCCCTGCTGCAGCTGCTGCCGCCGCTGCAGATCGAGTCCCTGGTGCAGACAGGCGGCGGCGATGCCATGGCGCCGCAATTGGCGCACCTGGTCCTGCATCAGCGCCACCAGGGGCGAAATCACCACCACCAGCCCCTGACGCACCAGGGCAGGCAGCTGATAGCAAAGGGATTTACCGGCCCCGGTGGGCAACACCGCCAGACAATCCTGCCCGGCCAGCAGGGCCTCCACCACCTGCCGTTGGCCGGGGCGGAATTGGTCCCAGCCGAAGTGGCGCCGCAGGGCTTCGCTGAGGCGATCCACCGGCGGCCAACCCCATTAGTGGTGTCACTGGACCTTAGCGCTCCACCACCTGTGGCCAGCAGGCCGCAAGCGCCAGGCAGGACCTCAGGGCAGGGCCGGCGGATCAAGCTGATCGGCAGACTCCTCCACCAACTGCAACCGCAGCCGCTTCCCCCCCGCCAGCTCGCCTAGGGAAACGCGCAGGGTGCTGCCGCTCAAACTCTGCAAAGCGGTGAGCACCTCCCGCAAATGGGGTGTGCTGCTGCCACTCTCCACCCACAGCCGCTCCTGCAGCCCCCCCAGCCGCCGCCAGCTGGTGTGCAACTTGAGAACGGCACTTTCCAGGGCCTGGGCCTGGCCCACCGCATCGGCCAGCAGGCCGAGGGCATCGAGCCGCTGGGCCTCCTGAATCGCCTTCTCAAAATCCAGGTTGCCCTGCTGGAATGCCCTTACGGCCAACGCGGCCTGGGCCGCCTTGTCGAGCCAGCGGGCCGTGAGGGTCACATCCTTGACGCGATCCAGTTCCGGTTCTTCCCGCAGGGCCCGGCGCAAATCCTCCTGCTGGGCTGGGGGCAACTTGGCCAGCTCCTTGACCAGGGGCGCCACCGCCCGGGGGGGCAGCAGGTTCTCGGCGGTGCGCTGGCGAATCTCCTCGGGCAGCAGGGGGCTGGTCGCCGCCGTGAACTCGTCGGTGAGACGGCGCACCTGCTTGCGGGTGATTTGCTGGCCCCCATTAGCCGCCTCGCCAATCATCTGCTGCACCTCAGGGTCAGCCTGGGCGGTTTCGACAAAGGCACGCTTGGAGAATTGATTGACGCTGGCCAGTTCGAGCACGCCATCGCCAAGCATGGCGTCGGCCGATTCAGCCAGCTGGATCAGGCCATAGGCGCGGGTCTTGCTGATCTCCCGTTCCCGCAGCCATTGCAAAAAGCCAGTGCCCCGGCCTTCGCCGCCGCGACGCTCGCGGTCGCGGACAGCGCAGAGGATGCGGCCCCGCCAGATTTCGGTCTGCAGGTCAAAGCGGTCACAGACCGCCCAGGCTGCTTCCAGGCGGGCGTGAAACTCCAGCACGCTGATGTCGTCTCGCTCAGGATCCGGCAGATCCAGGTCAATCAGCGGAGCTTCGCCGTATGTATCTGGAGGCAACGGGCCCTCGGCAGGGCCCTCAACGGCAGACATGGGCCAACGGGGCAAGGGATTGGGATGCTGCCATGGGCCCCGGCGATCCCTGGCTGCGGCAGCCACCCGGGCGAGCGACGAAACGTGACACCCCTGGGGAGTAAGGCCAACCTGCAGGGGTAAGCTGCATCGGAAAGCCACCCGACCCTCTGCCCAGCGATGGCCATCTCCCGCGGCGACAAAGTACGGATCCAACGTCCCGAGTCCTACTGGTTCAACGAAGTAGGCACGGTGGCATCCGTTGACACTTCTGGGATTCGTTATCCCGTGGTTGTTCGCTTTGACAAGGTTAACTACAACGGTTATAGCGGCTCCGAAGGCGGCATCAATACCAACAACTTCGCCGAAAGCGAACTGGTCAAAGCCTGAGACTTTCTCTCCGGGCCTGAACCTCAATCCCTGTGCCCGAGCTACCTGAGGTTGAAACCGTTCGTTTGGGTCTGCAGTCCAGAACCCAGGGAATGACCATCGCCAAGGTTGCTGTGCTGCGCCAACGGGCAATTGCCAGCCCCCAAGAGCCAGCCCTCTTTGAGCTGGCCCTTGGGGGCTGCCTCATTGAGGGCTGGCAGCGAAGGGGCAAATACCTGATTGCCAAGCTTGGCCATGGGGACGGCAGCGATGCGGGTCATTGGGGGGTCCATCTACGCATGACCGGCCAGTTCCTCTGGATCGAGGAGTCAACTCCCGTATGTGCCCATACCCGCGTCCGCTTCTGGAATCCAGCAGGGCATGAACTGCGCTTCATCGATACCCGCAGCTTTGGCCAGATGTGGTGGGTGCCACCCAACACCCCTACGGAAACGGTGATCACGGGTCTGGCTCGCCTGGGTCCGGAACCTTTTGATCCGCAAATGACGGCCGCCTATCTGCAAAAGCGGCTGCAGGGTTCGAAAAGACCGATCAAAAATGCCCTGCTCGATCAGTCGCTGATCGCCGGCGTCGGCAACATCTATGCCGATGAAAGCCTGTTTGCCGCCGGCATTCGACCCGATAGCCCCAGTGGCTCCCTATCGCTCGCCCGTCTGGTCCAATTGCAACAGTGCCTTGTGGAAGTGCTCAGGGCCAGCATCGGTGCGGGCGGCACCACCTTCAGCGACTTCAGGGACCTCAAGGGCCTGAACGGCAATTACGGCAGCCAGGCCTGGGTCTATCGACGTTCCGGCCAACCCTGCCGGCGCTGCGGCAATCCCATCCAACGGCAACGGCTGGGGGGCCGCAGCAGCCACTGGTGCCCTTGCTGTCAAACTTGAACGCAGAGTCAGCAACAACCCATGATTCGCAATGGGCGAAGCCTGTAGCACAGTGGATCAACAATTGCCTGGAAATCCTGTGACGGCCACCTCAACGGAGGCTCCAGATCCAAAGCACGATCTGGCCCTGGGGCTCTGTGATGTGATGGCGGCCATTGATCGGCGGGGCTGGTGTGATGGCACCGGCGGCAACTTCAGCTGTGTACTGCGGCGCCAACCCCTAGCCCTGTTGATGGCTCCCAGTGGGGTCGAAAAGGGTGGGCTGAAACCATCCGATCTGATCGTGGTCAACGCCAAGGGCGAGGTGATCGAAGGGGAAGGGCGAGCCAGTGCCGAAACGCTGCTGCATCTGGCGATCGTGGCCGACAGGCAGGCCGGTGCAGTGCTACACACCCATTCCCAGGCGGCAACGCTGCTCTCACGCCTCGCTGAATTCAGGGGAGAACCCATGCCAGCGCAGGGATGGCAACTTCAGATCAAGGGGCTGGAAATGTTGAAAGGCCTGCAAGGAATCCGCAGCCATGAACAACAAATTGCGATCCCCGTGCTCCCCAATGATCAAGATTTGCAGCGGCTCAGCAAACTAGCCCTCAGCTCTTTAGCCGATGCACCCTTTGGCATCTTGATCAGTGGCCATGGCCTTTACGCCTGGGGTGATGACTTGGCCATGGCTAAACGCCATCTGGAAATCCTGGAGTTTTTACTGGAGCAGCATTGGCGCGAACTGCAACTTAGGGGCATTTACAACAAAGGAGTCACCAAAATATGATCACAATCGCAGGCCTCCAACATGTGTTACTAGATATCGAGGGCACAACATGCCCTGTGAGCTTTGTCGGCGAAGTCCTCTTCCCCTATGCGAAACAACAAATGCCGGTATTTTTGGCTGATCAGGCAGAGAATCCGATCGTGAAGGGGCTCATCGATCAGGTCTTTATTGCCTGGGATAATGAAAGCGATCTGGAGGCCGCATCCCTGCGACAAAGATATGCCAATAATGGCTCAGAAGCAGCCGTTAGCTATCTATGGTGGCTGATCGAAAAAGATCGCAAGCTAACAGCCCTAAAAGAACTTCAGGGATTGATTTGGCGCCAAGGCTATGAACAAGGCCTACTAAAAGCCCCTATTTATCCAGATGTCCCAGAGGCGCTTGGTCGATGGAAAAATGCGGGACTGGAACTATCTATTTACTCCTCGGGCTCGATCAATGCCCAAAAGCTACTCTATCAACATAGCAACTATGGAGATTTAAGTCACCTTTTTTGCCATTGGTTTGATACCAATATTGGCGGCAAACAAAATAAGCAAAGCTATTCAAAAATAGCCGAGACTCTCGATGCCAATCCAGGACAAATAGTTTTTATCAGCGACCGCAAATCCGAGCTCAGTGCCGCCGAAGCAGCGGGATTTAAAGTCCTCTTCAGCCTAAGGGAGGGCAACCCAGAAACAGACAATGGAATCTACCTAGGAATTAAAAACTATGCAAAGCTCAGTTTGTATGCCATCCCAAACTAAATCTCGCCAGCCATGCCGGTTTGAGGTGTCGCCGCGAGCGCCAAGCCGCCAAGGAACTGCCCAAAAGAACGCACAAAAAAGCCACCGAGGTCG
>CAMDWF010000031.1 GCA_945878795.1 Synechococcus sp. UW140 | reverse complement strand
CGACGATGAAGATCAGATTCTGCGTCTATACAGCCGCAGCCAATCGGGATTGGCCGTAGCTGGCTTTGATTTCAGCAGCTCCCTGGGCCTCGAAGGCAGCAGCGAAGTCGATCTGGAGGCCTCCACCCGCCTCGGCAACACCCTCTATTGGCTCGGCTCCCACAGCAACAACGCCAGCGGCGCCGACCGCACCAACCGGGAGCGCTTGTTCGCCACCAGCCTCAGCGGTAATGGCAGCAGCGCCAGCCTCAGTTTCCTGGGCGATTACCGCTACCTGGAAGACGACCTGATCGCCTGGGACGCGGCCAATGGCAACCGGCTTGGCCTCGCCGCCAGTGCCGCCCCAGGAGTTTTGCCTGAACAGGTGGCCGGCTTCAACATCGAGGGCCTCTGCATCGCGCCCGATAACAACAGCGCCTACCTGGCCTTCCGCGCCCCCACCACCCCAACGACCAGTCGCGATCGGGCCCTGATCATTCCGGTGCTCAACTTCACCAGCTTGATCAGCAGCGGTGGTGGCACGGCCGGGTCGGCCCAATTCGGCAACCCGATCAGCCTCGATTTAGGCGGCCGGGGGATCCGTAGCATCGACCGCAATGGCAGCGGCGATTATCTGATCATCGCCGGCCCTAGCGGGGCGGCCACGGGCAGCGCTCCGGCCGATTTTCGCCTCTACAGCTGGAGTGGGTATGCCGCCGATGCGCCGTTGCTGCGCCAGGCGGACCTCACAGCTCTGCAAAGCAGCGGCAGCTTTGAGGCCATCGTGGCGGTGCCAGATGCGCTGGGCGCCAGCACCCGCCTGCAGGTGCTCAGCGATAACGGCGATAGCATCTGGTACGCCAATGGGGTGATTTCCAAGGATCTAGAAAGCGAGGCAGGGTTTGACAAAAACCTACAAAAGTTCCGCAGCGATTGGCTAAGCCTTGGTGCCACCTACGTTCCCGTCGGTAGCTTGGCGCTCAGCAGTGCCTACAGCCAAGACTTTGACAGCCTGATCAGCAGCGGCAGCAGCAATTGGAGCGACAATCAAATCGTCGGTTGGTATGCGGCCCGCAGCGGCAACGGCAGCAGCTTGGTGGCCAGCAGCGGTACCAACACAGCCGGTAATATGTATAGCTTTGGTAGCGATGGCGCCACCGATCGGGCCCTGGGATCGGTGGGCTCCGCCAATGACGCCGCCGGCGCCTTCTGGTGGGGAGCACGCTTCTACAACGACACCGGCCGCCAACTCGACACGCTCTACCTGAGCTACCGCGGCGAGCAATGGCGCAACAGCGCCGCCAGCGCCCAGGCTTTGGAGCTGCAATGGCGCCTCGGCGGCAGCAGCTTCAGTGGCGGCACCTGGAACACTGCTCCCCAGCTGGGGTTCAGCGCACCGCAGAGCGGTGGCAGCGCCAGCAGCCTCAACGGCAATCTCGCCGCCAACAGCCGCCAGATCTCCGGTTCCCTCACCGGGCTTGGCCTGGCTGCGGGCCAGGAGATCTGGCTGCGCTGGTCGGATCCCGACCACCAACCCGGCGCCGACCATGGCCTGGCGATTGATGCGGTGCGGGTTTCCTCCAGTCCCCTGCCGGCCGTGCGGATCCTGGCCAGCGGCAGCGATACCAGCGTGGCGGAGGGCGGCGAGCCCAAAGCCACCGACACGGTCAGCGTCAGCCTGGCGACGATCCCCAGCAGCGCCGTGACCGTGACCCTGACTGCCGACGGCCAGGTTGAACTGAGCGCCGACGGCCTCCAGTTCAGCTCCAGCCTTAGCTTGGTGCTCAGCGACACCAGCCCCCTGAGCGTCACGATCCGGGCGATCGACGACTCCTTGCTGGAAGCCGCGACCCACAGCGGCACGGTCCGTAGCCAGGTGAGCAGCGGCGATGCCGCCTACAACGGGCTGCAGGTGGACGATTTAACCGTATTGGTGAGTGATAACGACCAATTCGCGACCCTCACCCCCATCCATACCATCCAGGGCCAAGGCAGCAGCAGCCCCCTGCTGAACCAGCGGCACACGGTGGAGGGGGTGGTGGTGGCCAGCTTCCCAGGTAGTACAGGCTTGAACGGCTTCTATCTGCAGGAGGAAGACAGCGACGCCGACAGCGATCCCTCCAGCTCCGAGGGGATCTTTGTGTACGACCCAAGCGGCCTGTTTAACGGCGCCGTCGGCACGCGCCTGCGGCTGAGCGGCCTGGTGGCAGAGCTGGCCACCAGCGGATCGGGGATCACCGGCAGCACGCTCACAAGCAGCCTGACCCAACTCACCGCCATCGCTGACCTGAGCGACCTCGGCGCCAGCCCCCTGCCCACGGCCGCCAGCGTAAGCATGCCCCAGGTGGATGCCACCGAGCTGGAGCGCTACGAGGGGATGCGGGTGAGACTGAGCGCCGCCAATGGCGACCTGGTGGTGACCGACACCTTCGGGCTTGGGCGTTATGGCGAGGTGGGTCTCTCTGCAGGCGGGCGACTAACCACATTCAGCCAGAACAATGCACCAAGCGTGTCTGGGTACAATGCTTATCTGGCTGATCTTCTAGATAATTACATCACTCTTGACGACGGTAACAGTAGCCAGAACCCTACTACTGTAATTCACGCCCGTGGCGGCAATCCGCTCAGCGCCAGTAATACCCTGCGCGGCGGTGACAGCATTACTGCCGTCGACGGAGTTTTAGATCAACGCTTCGATGGCTACCGGGTGCAAAGCAGCACTGGCGCCAACTTCACGGCCAGCAATCCCCGCACCGCCCCAGCGCCGGCCCCTAGTGGCAACCTGCGGGTGACAAGCTTCAATCTGCTCAATTTCTTTAATGGCAACGGCAGCGGTGGCGGCTTCCCCACCAGCCGCGGCGCCGAATCGCTGCTGGAATTCCAGCGCCAGCTGCCCAAAACCACAGCGGCGATCCTGGGGCTCGGAGCCGACATCGTGGGCTACGTAGAGATGGAGAATGATGGCTTCGGCGTTGGCAGCGCCGTGGGCCAGCTGGTGGATGCTCTCAATGGCCAGGCCGGCGCCAGCCTCTGGAGCTTTGTGCAACCAGGCGTCAGCAGCCTTAATACGAATGGTGCTTTTGGCGGCGATGAGATCACGGTTGGCTACCTCTACCGCAACGACCGGGTGCGACTGGCGCCGGGCAGCAGCGTCGCCAGCCTGCAGAGCGGCAGTTTCGACCAGGGATCGACGCGGGTGCAACGACCGGTGCTGGCCGCCAGTTTCGAACGCTTGGCGGCAGGGGCCCCCACAGCCGAATTCCTGACCACTGCGATTGCCCACCTCAAGTCCAAGGGGAGTAGTGCCGGTGGTACCGGCGATGGGGATGCCGGCGACGGCCAGGGCCTATCTAACGGCAGCCGCAGCCGGGGCGCCGCCGAGCTGGCTAATTGGTTGGCGACCAATCCCACCGGCAATGGCGATACCGACATCTTGATCCTCGGCGATCTCAATGCCTACCTGCAGGAAGATCCAATCACCATCCTGGCGAGCCGCGGTTATCAATCGCTTTATGGCCCCAGCTCTTATTCCTTCCAGTTCAACGGCCAGTGGGGTTCTTTAGATCATGCCCTTGCTAGTAATACGCTCGTCAACCAGGTAAGTGCTAGCCATAAATGGCACATCAATGCCGATGAACCGGTCGTGCTTGATTACAATACTAATTTCAAGTCAACAAGCCAAATCAGTAGCTTCTATGCCAGCGACCCCTACCGCTCTTCAGACCATGATCCGCTACTGGTTGATCTCAACTTATTAACCAGCAACAGGGCACCCACGGCCGTGAACCTGGTGAATAGCACCATCCTGTTGGCGGAGAACACTCCCACCACCATCCCAATCCGCGTCGCTGAGGTGGTGATCAGCGATGACGTCTACGGCAGCAATCAACTCAGCTTGGGCGGGGCCGATGCGGCGGCCTTCGAACTGATCGGCCAATCTCTTTACCTACGGCCTGGGGTAAATCTAGATCGCGAAAGCTGCGCAAGTCTTTCAGTATCGGTGATCGCCAGCGATGGCAGTCTGCCCGGATCATCGCCCGTAGCAACGACGTTGTTATTAAGCCTGGCTGATCTCAATGAATACGGCGTCAGCAGGCCAGAAGACATCGATCCGGCCGCCAATGAGGTCTCCGAAAACGCGGCAATTGGCACAATGGTAGGCCTGCGGGCCAGCGCTAGCGATGGCGATGCCACTACCAATCAAATTCACTACTCCCTAGTGGCGGATGCCAGCGGCAGCAGCCCCTATGCAGGTGGTCTGTTCAGCATCGATGCAGAGACTGGCGTCGTGCGGGTGGCCGGCGCGATCAACTATGAAGCGGCAGCAACCCAGGGCCTATATGTGTTGGCTGGCTCTGCTGACGGTTCGCGAGCAATCACACAGTTTGGCATTGGGGTTGCGGATGTCAATGAAGTACCGACAGCGTTGACGATCTCATCAACTAGATTTGATGAAAACATCGCAGCCGATTCAATCGTAGCCAATCTCTCTTGCTCCGATCCTGACACCAGCCAGATCCACACCTTCTCACTGCTGCCCGGAGTTAGCGATAATCTTGCCTTTTCGATTCGCAACAACGAACTTCGCATCACCCGCTCCCCCGATTTCGAAACCAAGCCCTACTACGACCTTCAACTTCGAGTCAGTGACCAAGGTGGACTGAGCTTCGATCGTGCCGTGCGATTGATGGTCAACGATCTTGCCGATAGCCCCACCTATGCCTTTTCCCAAAGTTCCAATACGGTCTATGAGGGCAGTAGTGTGATCTACGCACTGTCCACCACCAATCTTGCTGCAGGTACGCCTGTTTACTGGCAACTTTTTGGCAGCTCGATCAGCAACTCCGATCTCAGCGATGGCCAACTGACTGGTGCTGGCGTACTGGGTTCGGATGGCAAATACAGCTTGATGCGGAGCTTTACAGCCGATTCCCTTTTGGAAGGGGATGAAACGATCCAGCTGGGATTCTTTGCCGACGCCGCCCGCAGCGTCAGTCTGGGAGCAGCGTTGAGCCTGGTGATCAAGGAACCGAGTGTGGGCATACCCACCGATGGCAACGACTTCATCATCGGCAGCATTGCCCATGAGGATATCTATGGCATTGCGCCGGGATCGACGCTACGCGGGCGTGGCAGTATCGACAAACTCAGCGGCAACGGTGGCAATGATTTATTCTGGCTGGGTGATGGGAACGGGCGTTACTATGACGATGGCATTGCAACCAGCAGTGGTGCTGTAGATTTTGCCTGGATCACCGATTTTGGCAGTGGTGATCGCATTCAGCTAAGTGGTGCCGCCGTTAATTACAGCCTTAAATCAGGCAGTTATAGCGGCAATCGCGGCCTGTTTATTAACGTCAATACTCCGCTGGCTGGTAGCAGTCCCGAAACGATCGGTTTCATTCAAGGGGCGGTACTAAGCGGCAGCGGCACATTGCTGGCTCTTAATAACCTCTCGCAGTTTCAGTATGTTTAAATCTAGCCATGCCCATATAGGGCAGGCATTCATTATTTCGAGCCCAAGGCTACCAGCTGATCGCCGATCTCAATGCTACCACTATTAATATAGCAACAAATTCAACTATCAGTCCAGCTTTTGTCGCCTCCAAGGCAATTCCTCCCGTCCCCCTGTACACGCGATGTTCCGTTTTTCTTCTGCCGCCTGCCGCACCGCTTGCCTGGGTATTTCGCTGCTTGCCGCAACTACCCCAGCCAGTGCAGTCAGCATTACGGCGCCAATTCAAGGCCAGGCCACGAGTTTTGATGTGCTGATTAGTGAGCGATCCTATAATAGCGATCCATCGCTGTTCAGCCTCGTCAGCATGCCTTGGTGGGGAGATATCAACCTGGCAAGTATCTTTGCCGAGCAAGTCCATAACCAACTGGGCTTGGGCAGCTTTCCTGCTAGTACGACTGAAAACGGCCCCCTATTTGCCTACGCCTTTGATCCGGCACCCTTGGCCAGTGGAGGTGGGCTTGCCGCCGTCCTGGCCGATCTCAGTGTTGTAGGAGTGATCAATGAGTTGAGCGGCCCGGACAGCCTTGATCCGGCCCTGGCCTACCGCTATGCATACGTACCATCCCAATCGTCAACCACTGCCGTTCCGGCCCCTATCCCCGCCTTGGGGTTGGCGATGGCCTGGCGCTGGAGCAGAAGCAGCCGCCGTCGTTGCCAGAGGATCAGGTTATGGCGGCGGCCGGATCAGGCCAAAACTGTAATGTGCAGCAAAGCGGTTGGCAACCCCTGGCTACAGGCAGGCTGATTGGCGCCGCTACCAGCAAAGTGGCCGCGGGCCACCAAGGTGATCAGCTGATCGGTGTCGGCGATGGTGTTGCCGAAGATGCAGGGCCCCAGCCGCTGCCAGTTCACCTCGGCGCTGGCGCTCAATAAATCCAGCTCATCGGCGAGCAGCCCCAGCCTGGGGATGGGGGAGAAGATCCCGCCCCCGTGGCGCGGGGTGCTTCGATCAGGGCGTCCGCCATGCCCATGCTGCCGGCCAGGCTGCTTTGGCGATCTTGCACTCGACCGTGGTGCCCGCTGCCACCGCATCGGCCCAGCCCCAGGCCTGTAGCCGCCGGTTCAAGTAGGTCTGGGGCCACGCTGGCCTCATCGCCTCGAATCGAGGCCACCCAGCCGGCAAGGGTCTGCAGGGCTTGAGGTGTACCCATCGCGTGGGAGATGTCCCTGAATCGCTTGCTCAAAACCGCTTTGGCTTCTCAACCACGGCCCCGTCGGACATCGCCATTTTGGCGCCGAAAACCGGTGGTACCACCTTTTTTATGGGTCGCCTGAGATTCGAACTCAGGACCAATCGGTTAAAAGCCGAATGCTCTACCGCTGAGCTAGCGACCCTTTTGCCGCCGTTTGCCGGACCAATGGGGTCCTGAACCAACGGGACCCAGCGACGGTATCACCCGGCACGAACACCCACAATGGCGCAGGTCCTGTTCATCTCCTGTTCATGTCCGAAACTGCAGGCGAGATGGCGTTGTTGCGGGCGGCCGATGCCAAGGTCGAGTCGATGGAAGCCCCCTGGCCAGCCCCTTGTATCGACCCAGAGGCGTGGGTGGCGCATTCGGCCGTGGTGATCGGCGATGTTTGCCTCGCCGCCGGTGCCAGTCTCTGGCCCACGGCCGTCGCCCGGGGGGACGTGGCGCCCATCGTGATTGGCGAGGGCAGCAATGTTCAAGACGGGGCCGTTCTGCACGGCGATCCGGGCCATCCCGTCACCATCGGCAGCGATGTAACCATTGGCCATCGGGCCGTGATCCATGGCGCCACCTTGGGCGATGGCTGTTTGATTGGCATTGGCGCGATCGTGCTCAACGGCGTTTGCGTGGGTGCCGGCGCCTTGGTGGGGGCGGGCTCGGTCGTGACCCGGGACGTGCCCGAAGGTGCCCTGGTGATCGGGGCCCCGGCCGAGCTCCGCCGCCAATTGAGTGCTGAGACCATCGAGCAGCAACGCCAGCATGCCCGTCGTTATCGCCAGCTGGCGCGGGCCCACGCCGGCCTTGGGGGCGGCACCGGCTTTTGACGGGCCTTTTGCCGGCCACCTGCGGCTAGCCGCCCCACGGCCAACCGCCCCTGGCCAGGGACCTGCGACCCAGCCCCCCATTGCTGCAAATATCCCGGCTGAGGGCCCAGGGGGGCCAGGGGGTGCCTCGGACTTGGATACAATCTCACCAACTGATTTTTTTGCTGCCATGGACCTGAGGCTGCTTCTGGTTGTCGCTCCCATCCTTCTGGCTGCCTCCTGGGCCGTGTTCCACATAGGTCGGGCGGCCGTGGGCCAGCTGCAACTGTTCATCAAACGCGCCCAGGCTTGATGCTCAATGTGCTCGGTGCCGGCCTGGCTGGCACCGAAGCGGCCTGGCAAATCGCCTCGGCTGGCATTCCGGTTCGGTTGGTGGAAATGCGGCCCGTGCGCCGCTCTCCAGCCCACCACAGCCAGGAATTTGCCGAGCTGGTTTGCAGCAACAGCTTTGGCGCCCTCTCCTCCGATCGGGCCGCTGGCCTGCTCCAGCAAGAGTTGCGCCAACTCGGCTCTTTGGTGATCCGCACCGCCGATCAGCACGCCGTTCCGGCGGGAGGAGCTTTGGCGGTCGACCGTGGCCGTTTCAGTGCAGCCCTCACCGCTGCCCTCGAATCCCATCCCTTGGTGACGGTCGAACGGCGCGAGCAGACCGAGCTGCCACCGGCCGATTCAATTACTGTGCTGGCGACGGGGCCCCTGACTTCAGAGCCCTTGGCCGACCAGCTGCGGGCCTTCACCGGCCGCGACGAATGCCACTTTTTTGATGCCGCCAGTCCGATTGTGGACGGTGAAAGTATCGATCTCAATCTGGCCTTTCGGGCCAGTCGCTATGACAAGGGTGATGCCGATTACATCAATTGCCCCATGGATCGGGAGCAATACCTCACGTTTCGTGATGGCTTGCTAACGGCGGAGCAAGCCACACTCAAGGATTTCGAACAAGAATCGGCTTGCTTCTTCGAAGGCTGCCTCCCGATCGAGGAGCTGGCCAGACGCGGCGAAGACACGATGCGTTACGGCCCCCTAAAGCCCATCGGTCTCTGGGATCCCCGTTGGGGTGACGTGACCGACAGGGAAGTTAGGCGTGCCAAAAGGGCCTACGCCGTGGTGCAGCTGCGCCAGGAGGATCGGGACGGTCGCCTCTGGAACCTGGTTGGCTTCCAGACCAACCTCAAGTGGTCAGAACAGAAGCGGGTGTTGCGCATGATTCCAGGCCTGGCCGATGCCGAATTCGTTCGCTTTGGGGTCATGCACCGCAATACCTTCCTCGAATCTCCCCAGCTGCTCGATGCCACCTTGCAGTTTCGCCGCCGTCCCAGCCTGCTGGCGGCCGGCCAGATCACCGGTACGGAAGGCTATGCGGCGGCGGTGGCAGGGGGCTGGTTGGCCGGAACCAATGCGGCCCGCCTGGCCCAAGGCAGGGAGCCTTTGACCCTGCCTCCGACCACCATGGCTGGTGCCCTGGTGCACTTCATCAGTACCCCTCCGCTGGGAGAGGGCCCTGCTGCTAAGGGACGCTTTCAGCCGATGCCACCTAATTTCGGATTATTACCAGAACTATCCTGTCGGATTCGCGACAAACGACAACGCTATGGCGCCTATCGCGACCGTGCCTTGGCTGATTTGGCCGAGGGGCTGGGCGGGGAGCTATTGGTGGCCTGAGCACTATTACTGATAGGAGTTTCGCGGTAGAGATTTCGCAAATTATTAAAAGCGCCGATTTGTCGTTTTCGGTGCAGTGAGATCAAAAAACGAACAACTAAATGTGAAGACTTGGGACTGTCTGGCGATATTCCCGATAAAAATTACTTGAAGAGCTGACTCCTCCTAAGCAGGAATCTTCTTCACCCCACAATTTCTTTTGCAACGGGCTGTTCTTCAACAGGCATGACAAACCACTATCTTCCGGTTCTGGCCACCGGCCGAACTTTCCGAACGGCTTCGAGAACGGTTCTCGCTGCCCTTGCCGCCTTGGTTTTCTCCTGCGGCTTACTGGTTCACGCCCCCTTGGCCACGGCAGCAACCTTGGCCGAAGACATGGTTCAGGTGACTAAGGATGCCTGTGTCAATGTTGCTAAAAAGCGTGGCTACGCCGTCGAAGAAGTCACCTCTGCCGTTCCCGCAGACGGGGATAGCTCCAGTGTGGTGTTGCGCCTGAGCAAGGGCGGCGAACGCTACGAATTCAATTGCGGTTTCTCCCAGAACATTCACGAATACGTTGCTCCGGCCCCCGCCCGTGAGACCGCTGCCGTGGCCCAGCGCAATGATCGCGTCGCTACGCAGCAGCCCGCTCGCGTCGCAACCCAGCAGCCCGCTCGCGTCGCGGTGCAACAACCGGCTCGGGTGGCCGTGCAGCAACCCGAACGGGTCGCCGTTCAGCGGGATCGCGTTCGTGATCGTGATCGGGTCGTTGAGACAACCGAGCGCAAAGGCGGTTTCAACCCCCTGCTGCTGCTGCCTCTGTTGCTATTGCCCCTTCTGTTCTTCCTCCGTCCCAAGGAGGCTGCAGACGTCAACGCCACCAAAATGGGCAGCTACGTGAGCCCCACCCCCGTGGCCAAGACCACCCCCGTGGCCAAGGCCAGCTCAGCTGCGGTGGAGACCGTTGTGGCCAAAGTCTTTGATGCCATTTTGCGCACTCAGGATGCCGCCATTGAGGTTCGCACCGGCGCTGGCATCACCAATGCAGTGACCCGCAGCCTCGCCGCAGGCAGCACTGTCAAGCTGAGTGGTCGTTATCTAAACGACTGGGCCGAGCTGGCTGATGGTGGTTGGATCGACATCAAGTCCTTAGCTAAGGATCCTCGCGCCTGAGTTCGCTCAGCAGCGATACTGCTGGCGATCCCACCGAGACGCACTTTCAAGATGCCGGCAAAACCGGCATCTTTTTTTTACCCTTTTTTTATCGCTGCGTATCATGTTCGGCCGGCTACAAATCAGATGCCTAGGGGGATGTGCTCTCTGACACATGGCAATAAACGCACAGCACTGGTCGGTTTGCGCAAGCCCCGGTTGTTCAAGGCCAATGCCAGCCAGCAACCGCAATAGTTCCTCATTTTGTCAATGGGTGCAAGCTGAAATGTTCCGGGGCTGTGGTCTGACGCACTTGACCATTTTTCTCTTGAGCCCCTAGGGTTGGTTCAAGGATGCCGCCTAGGCGTTCCAGACTGTGCCCCCAAATACGAAGAACGAGCTCCGACACGGTTTAGAGTTCGGTAAACTTTTACGGATGTTCTTGAGATCCGTTTAAGCGTTTTTGGTCCAGTTATTTTCTCTTCACTCCCAACACAAAATGTCTACCCGCACCGTTATCGGCCTGTTTGCCGAAAGCGCCCATGCCGCCAAGGCCCTGGAAGACCTCGTGGCCGCCGGCCTGCATCGCGATGCCCTCGACCTGCTTAGCGCTGACGACGCTTCCGATGCTCCCAGGCTGCGGGCCCTTTCCGACCTGGTTCCCGAGCCCGACCTCGGTGTCTACCTTGCCGGCGTCAAGGACGGTGGCACCCTGCTGACCGCCCAGGTGCCCCTTAATGCCGAGGCCCGTGCCGCCGAAATCATCGGTGGTTACAACCCCGTCAACATCCGTGAGCACGCTGTCGCTCTGGCCGCCAAGAATCCCGCAGTCAAGGCCGAACTGATCGACACCGCCAAGGATCCCAACGTCCTTGAAGTGGTTGAAGAAGTGGTTGAGCTGGGCAAGGAGAAGGTCGAAACCGGCCGTATGCGCATCTACAACGTGGTCTCCGAGGCCAAGGTTTCCAAGTCCATCGACCTAGTGGACGAGACCGTCACCGTTCAGCGCCGCGCCGTCAACCGTGCTGCCCTGGAAGATGCCTTCAAAGAGCGCGTGTTCGAACTCTCTGAGTTCGATGAGCGTGCCCTTGTCAGCAAGCGTGCCCAGGTTGTTGAGGAAGTCAACCTCGCCAAGCAGGCCGAAACCAAGGGTCAAACCGTCACCGAAACCGTGCGTCGTTCCGACGTGCGCGCCGAGCGTATTGGTGCCGATGGCAAGGTGATCGAAACCATTCACACCACCGAACGCTGAATCAGCTAGGGAATCCCCCTGTTCCTTGGGACAGGGGACCCTATCTGTGTGTATTTCTGGGGCCCTGGCAGTGGCAACTCCCCTTAAGGGCCCTTTACTCCGTACTGATCTGTATACTGGTTTTGACTGACTGTGAATGTAATGTTGAGAGAGTTGCTGTCCTTGTTCGGCTTTACTAGCACTGGCGATAGCGAAGATCGTACCCAGACTTCTCCCCCATCACCCCCCGCTGCCGGGTCCGCCCCGCAAGCTCCAGGTCCTGCGGCTGTCGAGCTCACCAAAGCGCCCTCCGGTGGCATGACGCCCAAGCCTTCCCCTTCTCCCCTTTCCCGTCCTCGGAGTTCCGAAGTGAGTGCCTTTGACAACCCTGTGATCGATGCCAATCTTGTCGTTGTTGGCGAACGGGGGGAGAGCTACCGGCTGTTGCAGCAAACGACCGAGGGCGCTGTAGATACCTTAGTGTTGGGCCTGGAAGATGGCTCCCAGATCACCTTGCCCCGCAACGAACTGGTTTGGCAGGGGGCCGGGACCTGGCTACTCACCGACGCCGTTCGTGATGCCCGTGGACTGGTGATTCCGGTTGTCGAAGAAATGCTGGAGTTAGCAAAAGAAAGGGTTGAAACCGGAAAGGTGCGCATTACCAAGTCGGTTGAATCCCGCCAGGTGGTTGTAGATGACCCCCTCAGCCGCGAACGGGTGAGTGTGGAGCATGTGCCCATCAACCAGGTGGTGACCGGTGATGTGCCCCAGGTTCGCGAGGAAGGCGATGTCACCGTCATCCCCATCCTTGAGGAAAGGGTGGTTACCCACAAGGAGCTTGTTTTGGTGGAGGAGGTGCGCATCCGCCGCGACCGCAGCCAATACCACGACCCCCAGTCCGTCACCCTGCGCAAGGAGGTCGTCTCTGTCGAGCGCCTCGGTGAAGACGGTCGCCTGATTGACTCCCAGGGTTGAAAGCCTTTTCAGACCTGGGGCCAACCCTAGGCAAGGCCCTCCCTGCGAGACCGTTGTCTAGGGTTGGCCCATGACTATTTCCCCGGTGTCGACTGCTGCTGCCGCCTTGTCCCCTGCTGAGGCTGGGGGTAATGAGTTGTGGGATGTGATTGTGATTGGTTCAGGCCTTGGGGGCTTGGTCACCGCCACCCAACTGGCCGCCAAGGGGGCCCGTGTCTTGGTCTTGGAGCGCTACCTGATTCCGGGGGGCAGCGGTGGCAGTTTTCGCCGACAGGGTTACACCTTCGACGTTGGCGCATCGATGATTTTTGGCTTTGGCAGCCAAGGCCATACGAATTTGCTTACCCGTGCCTTAGCCGATGTTGGTGAACACTGTGTAACTATTGCCGATCCAACCCAGCTTGAGTACCATTTACCCGATGGACTGAATGTTGCGGTCGATCGAGATTACCAGTCTTTTATTAATCGCTTGACGGCCCTTTTCCCCCATGAAGCCCAGGGCATCCGCGCTTTTTATGACACCTGCTGGCAGGTTTTTCGCTGCCTTGAT
>CAMDWF010000030.1 GCA_945878795.1 Synechococcus sp. UW140 | reverse complement strand
CGTCTGTGCGGCCTTTTTTCAAAAACACAACGGTGCTTTCGTATCCACTTGGCCAGTTCTCACCGAGGTCTGCCATCTGATCCCGGCCGACATAGCGCCACGCTTTCTCTCCTGGGTGTCGCTGCGACTTCGGGATCTACCGACTCCCTGGTGGAGAAAGCCTCGAAAACCTGCTGGAGGCATGAGCACCCTGTGGCTGGCTGCTGATCCCCGAGCAGCAGGCCGTAAAAATGGAAACCGTGCATCTGCTCCGTTCTCCCACGAATGCCGCCCATCTGCAGCGCTCGCTGGAGCAGGCCGAGCGCGGTGAATGGCTTGAGCTTGCCCTCATCGAGCCGGGCCAGGCTGGTGCCGGCTCAATGAGGGGCTGGCCTGGACACCAACCGCCTGGGATGACTACCTCCTTTGGCAGGGCCAAGAGCGCCAGCAACTGCGGCGGCTCAACCAACTGATCCAGGCGGCTCTGCGTGATCCCTTTGGGGGCATCGGCAAGCCGGAACTTTTGCGTGAAAACCTCGCCGCTTGCTGGTCGCGCCGGATCGATCAGGAGCACCGTCTCGTCTACCGGTGATTGAGCACTGCTCGTTTGGTTGCTCACGCGGCTGGTTCAATGTTCGCAGGGGGAAGCCCCGCCGATTGCGTATTCGCTCAATTTGGGGGATAATCCGTGCAGGCGCACTTCGCGTTGCCTCGCATGCCTTCCTCGCTCGACTCGCTCTCCCAGGCGCCGCTCGCCAAGACCGACGCCCAGTTGGTGGCCGAGGCCTGCGGTCGGGCCGCCCAGGTGCTGGGCCTCAGCCGCGACGAACTGAGCGCCGTGGTGGGCAAGCACCGCACCAGCATCGACCGCACGGGCCTGGATCCCAACACCAAGGAAGGGGAGCTGGCGCTGCTGTTGTTGCGTGTGTACCGCAGCCTGCACGCCCTCTATGGGGGCGATCACACCCTGATGCTCCACTGGATGAAGCAGCCCAACCACCACCTCGGCGAGCAACCGCCGCGGCTGCTGCTGGCGCGCATCGAAGGGCTCAACCGCGTTGCCAACTACCTCGATGGCCTGCGCGGCTGATTGCGGCACGGCTCCACTGGCCCCCCTTGCTGGGGCCGTCCATCGGATCACCGACCGCCAAGGCGAGAGCGGCACCGCCGACCTGGTGGACGGTCTGCGGGAGCAGGCGCGTCTGGAGCAGTTGATCGAAACCGTCAAGCCGCCGATCCCCAGCGAATGGCCGCAAGCTGAGCAAGGGCGGCCCCTCCCTTCCCATCGGCTGTTGCTCACCCCGTTTCGCTACCCGCCTCTGCAGAGTGGCTCTCGCTTTGCTCGCGTGCATCAGCGCCATCTGTTCTATGCAGCACGGTCGCTGGAAACGGCTCTGGCGGAACGGGCTTTCCATGCCTTGCGGCAGTTGGAAGGTTCACCGTTGCCTTTGGGAGCCCGCATCCAACGCCAGCAAACGGCCTTCGCGGTGACGATCGCCGCGGAACGCTGTCTGGTTCTGCAGCAGCACCTCAGCGCTGAGGCGCTGGCCGCCATCACCGATCCCTGCAGTTACGCGGCCAGCCAGCGCTGCGGTGATGCCATGCGAGAGCGCCGCATTCAGGCCTTCGAGGTCCCTTCGGCCCGCTCAGCCGAGACTGCTCCCGTCGTCGGGGTCCTCACTCCCTTTGCCTTCAGCAGCACGCCCTTCGATCTCCAGGATTGGTCCCTGGAGATCAGCGCCGATGGTGTGATCGGCATCTGCTTTGCTGGCGGCCTCACGGCCCAGTTCACAAGGGAGCAGTTTCTTGTGGCGGGGCGCTGGCCTGGGCCTTGAGCGGGCCGCCATCATCTGAAGCTAAAGTGCCTTCAGTTGATGACTCATGCTTTCCCGGCATGACTTGGTGTGGTACTTGCTTCCCCTGTTGCCCTGGATCCAGCCGATCGTGCCGTGGCCTTCTGGCAGTGCGCCGTTGATCAGGCTGAGCTGAGCGAGAAGCAGCGCCTCGAGGCCATTGAGCAGGGATGGAGCAGCCGCTGGTTGGTCGCCCTGCGCGAACACCTGCATCTGCGGCTTGCCGAGCTCGAATCGCTGCTGGCGATGTCGGAGGCAACGCTGGCGCGGCGTGTGCGCCAGGAAGGCCCTCTGGAACCTGCGGTTTCGGAACGCCTGGATCGCCTGCTGGAGGCGATCGGCCTCGCGCTCGGCGTGTTTGAGGATCCCGCCACCACCGAAACCTGGCTCAAGGCTCCCCACCCGCTGCTGCATCAGGTGGCGCCGTTGCAGCACTGCCGCACGGCGATCGGGGCCGCCCAGGTGCGGCGGCTCCTGCAGGCGATGGAGCAGGGTGCACCGGTGTGATCAAGGCATGGCGGCTGAGCAAGGTGCGCTATGCCGCCGATCTCTCCGGTGTTGGCGCCGCCCGCGATGGGCAGCGTTGGAATCCGCCCGGCCAGCCAGCCGTCTACCTGGGGCTCACACCGGAAATCACCGTGTTGGAGCTGATGGTGCACCTGAACGGCGTGTTCGCCGCTCCGCTCCTGCTCTGCTCCTATGCCGTGCCTGATGAACCCCGGCTGATCGCGCGCCCCGATCCCAGCGATCTGCCTCCGGGCTGGGATGCCATTCCCCACAGCCGCTCCAGCGCAGCCTTCGGTGGCCGCTGGCTCCGCGAAGCCGGTGAGCTGGCTCTGGTGCTGCCCTCGGTGGTGGTGCCCCAGGCCCGCAACCTGATGCTCAACCCCCTCCATCCCGCCATCACCACGGTGGCGTTGCTCGATCAGGTTCCCTTTCGGCTGGATCAGCGGCTCAAGGGCTCCGGATGATCCCGGCTCCTCACACCCGCTGCCGCAGCACCGCACCAGCATCGACCGCACGGGCCTGGATCCCAACACCAAGGGAGCAGTTTCTTGTGGCGGGGCGCTGGCCTGGGCCTTGAGCGGGCCGCCAGATCAGCCGGCAGCCGGCAGGTCTCCCGTCTGCTTGCTCACGCCATGACTGCCCTGCTGGCTTGCGGGCAACTGATGGCCGCAGAAACGTTATCTTTGCTAGCTGTTAGCGCTCCTGCCAGCTAAGCTAAACTAGCTCTTATTAAAATTCAACTATTTCCCATGGGTTCATCTCGGGGCATCCGCAATGATTTGGCGTCTGCCCTGGACAGGGTGGCGCTTGTGCTGATTGGAATTTATATTGTTCTATTTATTACTTCGGCAATACCACTACGCTTCAGCGATCCTAGGTGGGCGACCGCGATCCTGGATTCCCTGCGGGCCATTGCGTTCCTACCCCTGATTGGTGGAGTTCTGATTCTTCTGGCCAACCAGATGGATCCTCAATCAAAAATCATTACCAAGCATCGCAAGTGGGTCCGAAAATTCGCCCCCCTTGTGGCGCTTGGTTTTTTTCTGATCATCCCCCTACAAGGTCTGGCAAGTTATAATATTATTAGGGCAGGCAATAGCCAAGCCACGCAAAAAATAGCCACTATCACTCGGGGCATGGCAATGATTCGCGATGCCCAAGACGAGACTGCCCTGCGAGCGGGCATCAATGCAATTGGCATTCAAAATCTTCCCCAAGGCAAGTTGATTATACCGATTGCAACCGTTAAAGGACAAATTCTGCCCCAACTTAGTACTGAGATTTTAAAGCTCAAAAACGAATCCGAAAAGCAGCGTCAAAGAGCCTTGCAGAGATTAATCTTTCAATGGTTACGGGATGGCGCCGTGGCCTTGCTTTACGGCTTTGGTTTCAAGGGGCTGACCATGCGGAGTGAGAGTGAGGTGATCGCCAATCCGCCCCTTGGTGCAGACCATCAAATCCCTGATCGTCGCTTGAAATTAGATGATCAAAAACCCATATAGCCTTGAACTTTGAGTGCTTGCCTCATTGATCACGATCACGGGGCTGGCGGGACTCGAACCCACGACCTACGGTTTAGGAAACCGTCGCTCTATCCGGCTGAGCTACAGCCCCATTAAGGCCATTATTCCACCCTGGCCCCCTGGGGAGTCTTTTTTCAGGGCAGGGCCGTTCTTTTAAGCTGGTTGCGAAAGCAGGCGAGGTGATCGCGATCGGGGGCCGGACTGCCTTTGGGCAGGCTGACCACTCGGTTGAGGAAAGTCCGGGCTCCCCAATGGCCAGGCCTGCTGGGTAACGCCCAGTGCGGGCGACCGTGAGGACAGTGCCACAGAAACACACCGCCGATGGCCCCGGTGAGGTTCGCCTCGCCGGGTGCACAGGCAAGGGTGCAAGGGTGCGGTAAGAGCGCACCAGCGGCATCGAGAGGTGCCGGCTCGGTAAACCCCGGCTGGGAGCAAGGCCCAGGGACAACGGTTGGCCAGCTTCCCCGTCCCGCTTCAAGTGCGCCGCTAGAGGCCGTCGGTAACGGCGGTCCCAGACAGATGGTCACCCCGCTGGCTTGCCAGCGAGAACAGAACCCGGCTTATGTCCTGCTTTCACCCCCTTGGCCCCAGTCGCCGGCGGCCCCCTCCATGACCCCCCAGCGCCGCCGCCAGCTTCTGCACCTATTGCACCAGCTCGGCCTGGACCCGGCGGCGCCGGCTGGACCCGGCAGCAGCGACAGCGCCCTCGCCCCCATTGAGGAAGCCCTCAGCCACCGTTCCGCCGGTCGGCCCGTCGATCACGAACAGCTCGAATTCCTCGGCGACGCCGTGCTGCGCCTCGCCGCCTCCCTCTACCTGCGCCGGCACCACCCCCAACTCAGCGTCGGCCAGTCCTCCGCCCTGCGGGCCCAACTGGTGAGCGATCGCTGGCTGGGGGAGCTGGCCCTGGAATGCGGCCTCGAACCCCTGCTGCATCTCGGGGCCATGGCTGCCGCTGATCGAGCCGGTCGCGCCACCGTATTGGCCGAATGCTGCGAAGCCCTGATCGGTGGCCTGTTCGTTGCCTGGGGGGCCTCAGATGGCGGCCTGGAGCCGGTGCTCCAGTGGCTCACCCCCCACTGGCAAAAGGCCAGCGCCGAACTGCTGGACGATCCCCATCGCCACAACTGGAAATCGGCCCTGCAGGAATGGAGCCAGGGCCAGCGCCGCGGCCTGCCGACATATCACAGCGAAGAGCGCAGCCGGCTCCATGGCGATCCCCGCCGTTTCCTTTGCCGCGTGGAGCTCGGCAGTGAGGCCCTGGGCGAAGGCTGGGGCGGCTCCCGCCGCCAGGCCGAGCAGCAGGCGGCCCGCGCCGCCCTGGCCGCCCTGGGGCTCAGCCCTGCTGCAAAAGCGTCCGCAGCGGCAGGGTGACCAACTTGTCCCAGTTGCCCCCCTCAAACAGCACGGCGGCCCGGCTGCCGCTGATGCGCTGCACAAAGCCCTTGTAGCCGTTGTAGATCGAGCGCGGATCATTCACCACCACCGTGGTGCCCGGCAGGATCGGCAGGGACGTCATCGGGGCTCCTGAATCAAGGCCAGCTTCACCATTATCGGCACCGCCAGCGCAATCGGCGGCCTGGCCCGCCAAGCCGGGACTGCACACTGGGGGCTGACCGCCCTTGCCAGCGCGTGAACGCCAACCCATCCGCCAGCCCCGATGCCGACCACCTGAGTCCCGAGGGCAAACCCCTGCTGGTGGTGGGGACCCTGGTGGCAGCCCAGGGCCTGGCGGGCGAACTGCGCATCCTGCCCCGCAGTGACTTCCCCGAGCGCTTCACCCAACCAGGCCCGCGCTGGCTCTTGGACCGCCAGGGCACGCCCCGGGCCGTGGAGCTGCTGGGAGGACGCCAACTGCCAGGCAAATCCCTGTTTGCGGTGCGCCTGGCCGGCATCAACAGCCGCGATGCGGCGGAAGCCCTCATCCACCAAGAGTTTCTGGTGGATGCCAGCCAACGACCAAAACTGGCCCCCGGAGAATTCCACCTGCTCGATCTGGTGGGCCTCCAGGTGCGCCTGCTCGATGCAGCCGCCCCCGCGTCAAGCCCCGGGGCCCCGATCGGCCGGGTAGTCGACCTGATCCACGGCGGCAACGATCTGTTGGCAGTGGAACTGGCCCCTGGCCGCCGGGTGTTGATCCCCTTTGTCGTGGCGATCGTGCCCCTCGTCAACCTCCAGGAAGGCTGGATCGGACTCACGCCTCCGCCTGGACTCCTAGAACTCTGAAGTACCCAGAACCATCACTAAGGCTTTGTCCCCTACTCCACCGTGACACTCTTGGCCAGGTTGCGGGGCTGATCGACATCCAAGCCCCGGTGCGCGGCAATGTGATAGCTGAGTAGCTGCATCGGGATCACCGTCAGCAGGGGACTCAACAACTCATCCACCACCGGCAGGGGCAGCAGGGTGTCAAACAGCTCGGTATCCGGACAGGCCGGGGCGACGCCGATCAAACGGGCATCCCGGGCCTTGGCCTCCTGGGCATTGGAGAGCACTTTGTCAAATACCGTCCCCGGCACGGCAATCGACACCACCGGCACGCGGGCATCAAGCAAGGCGATGGGACCGTGCTTCATCTCACCGGCCGGGTAGCCCTCGGCATGGATATAGCTGATTTCCTTCAGCTTGAGGGCCCCCTCCATGGCAATCGGATAGTTGATGCCCCTGCCCAGGAAAATGACATCCTGGGTATCGGTGAATAGGTGGGCCAGCTCGGCGCAACGGCGATCGTGGTCCTCGACGAGCGCTTGCAACTGGGCCGGCAACTGCCGTAACTGGGCGACCAGGGCCAGCAACCGCCCATGATCCGGCAGCCCCGGCTGCCGCAGACCCGCCGCTGCCCGCCGCTCTGCGAAGGCCAAAGCGAGCCCATAGAAGGCCAACAGCTGCCCCATGAAGGTCTTGGTGGCGGCCACTCCCACTTCAATGCCGGCGCCGATATCCAAAATGTGGGGTACAAGCCGCCCCAACGAGCTTTCGGGCCGGTTGGTGATCCCCAGCAGCCGCGGGGCATAGGCCGGGTCGCCGTGGCGCTGGCGTCGGTCCTTTTCCATGATCAGGGCCGCCAGGGTATCGGCAGTCTCCCCGGACTGGGTGACGCCGATCGTGAGCATCCGGGGCGAAAGGGGCGGCGGCGAGTAGCGGAATTCACTCGCATAAAACACAGACGTGGGCAGGCCGGCCACCTGTTCCAACAGGTAGGCACCCACCTGGGCCGCATGGCGACTGGTGCCGCAGGCCAGGATCTGGATCCGCTCCACACCGCTGAAGACCTCCTCATCGAGGGGCAAGGCCACCAGGGCCCCCTCGGGCAGGTGGCGGGCCACCCAAAGCGCTGCAGTCTCGGGCTGCTCGTGGATCTCCTTGAGCATGAAGTGGCGGAAGCTGCGCTTGTCCGCCACGTGCTCGGTGCCACTCAGCAGGCTGGGGTTGCGCTGCACCCGCTCACCGCTGGCGTTGTACAGCTCGATGCCCAGGGGCGTCAGCAACGCCACCTCGCCATCTTCCATCGGCAAGATCGTGCGGGTGAAGCCAGCCAGGGCGGGCGTATCGCTGGCGCAGAGAAATTCTCCCTCCCCCAGCCCAATCAGCAGTGGGGCTTGGCGCCGCGCCACCACCAGGGCCCCGGGCACCCGGGCCCAGACCACCGCCAGGGCGTAGGCCCCGAGCAACCGGGGCAACACCTCTTGCAGGGCTCGCAGCAGCAGGGCCGCATCGACCTGGTGGCCCTCTTTCTCCAACGCCTCCAAGCGACGGGCCAGCAGGTGGGGAATGACCTCGGTATCCGTGTCAGAACGAAACACCACCCCCTCGGCCTGGAGGAGCTCGCGCAAGCTGCGGTGGTTTTCGATGATGCCGTTCTGAACCACGGCCAGTTGGCCACTGCCATCCAAATGGGGATGGGCATTGCGTTCTTCCGGTTTGCCATGGGTGGCCCAGCGGGTATGGCCGATGCCGCAATGGCCAGGGGCCCCCTGCTCTTCCCAGCGGGCGGTCAGGTTCAGCAACTTGCCCTCGGCCTTGAGGCAGTGCAGTCGCCCTTGGGGCGCCCCGCCCCCGTCCGGCAGGGCCTCCACCGTGGCGATGCCGGCGGAGTCATAACCGCGGTATTCGAGCTGTCTCAACCCCTCCAGCAACTGGGGCGCAGCCTCTCTCGAACCGATCAGGGCAACGATGCCGCACATGGGGGAAGGGGGAGCGCCACAAAAAAGCCCGGCACAGGCCGGGCATGAGCTTATGGCGGCCAGTAGCTGGTCTCAGTAGGCGAGGCCCATGGAACGGGAGGTCTCGTCACCCAGATAGACGCGGATGCTGAGGAAATCCGTTGGGCAAGCGGTCTCGCAGCGCTTGCAACCGACACAATCTTCAGTGCGAGGCGAGGAGGCGATCTGGCCAGCCTTGCAGCCGTCCCAGGGAACCATTTCCAGAACATCGAGGGGGCAGGCCCGGACGCACTGGGTGCAGCCGATGCAGGTGTCGTAGATCTTGACGGCGTGAGACATGGGCCTTGTTGCGGCTGGGCCGGTGAACGGACGGCGTGGTGTCAAGGTACCGGCAGGAGCGGGAACCAAGGGTGCGCGCCGGGCGGCCCGTCACCCTTGTTCATACGGCGCAGGGGGAAGGTGCTGGACGACCCGTAAGATGCCACCCACTGTCTCTAGCGGCCATGTCCCAGGAAGCGATCTTCGAGAAAGTCCGTTCGATCGTTGCCGATCAACTCAGCGTCGATGCCGCTGAGGTGAAACCCGAATCGAATTTCCAAAACGACCTGGGCGCGGACTCCCTCGACACCGTCGAGCTGGTCATGGCCCTGGAGGAATCATTCGACATCGAAATTCCCGATGAGGCCGCAGAAGGCATCACCACCGTTGGCGATGCCGTCAAGTACATCCTCGAGAAACAGGCCTGATCGTCCATGGTGGAGGCACTCCGCCGCGTCGTGGTCACCGGTCTGGGAGCGGTCACGCCGATCGGCAACGATGTGGCCCAGTACTGGGAAGGATTGCGCAGCGGTCGTAATGGGGTGGCCGCTATCACCCTTTTTGATGCGTCTCGGCACGCCTGTCGTTTCGCGGCCGAGGTCAAAGACTTCAACCCAGCGGGCTGGCTTGAACCCAAAGAAGCCAAGCGCTGGGATCGGTTTTGTCAGTTCGGGGTCGTGGCCGCCAAGCAGGCGGTTCAGCATGCAGCTCTCAGCATCGATGACAGCAACCGCAATCGGGTCGGTGTCTCGATTGGTTCGGGCGTGGGCGGTCTGCTGATGATGGAGACCCAGGCCCAAGTGCTTAACGACCGCGGGCCCGATCGGGTCACCCCGTTCTGCGTGCCCATGATGATTCCCAACATGGCCACCGGACTGACGGCGATTGCCCTGGGCGCCCGTGGTCCCAGCAGTGCGGTGGCCACCGCCTGCGCCGCCGGCTCCAATGCCATCGGCGACGCTTATCGCCAGATCCAGCTTGGTCTGGCTGATGTCATGATCTGCGGCGGCGCCGAATCGGCGATCACGCCGCTTGGGGTGGCGGCCTTCGCCAGCGCCAAGGCCCTCTCGTTCCGCAATGACGATCCGGCGACCGCCAGTCGCCCATTCGATTTGGAGCGCAATGGCTTTGTGATTGGCGAGGGGGCTGGCATGCTGGTGATTGAAAGCCTTGACCATGCCTTGGCCCGAGGGGCCACACCCCTGGCTGAAATCGTGGGCTATGGCACCACCTGTGATGCCCACCACATCACCTCTCCGTCTCCCGGTGGCGTGGGCGGTGCCGAAGCCATGCGCCTGACCCTGGTCGATGCCGGCCTGCAGCCCGAGGACGTGGATTACGTCAATGCCCACGGCACCAGCACCCAGGCCAACGACAGCAACGAAACCGCTGCCATCAAATCAGCCCTGGGAGATCGGGCCCATCAGATTCCGGTCAGTTCCACCAAGTCGATGACCGGCCATCTGCTCGGCGGGAGTGGCGGCATTGAAGCCGTAGCCTCCGTCCTAGTCATCGGCCACAACCTGGTGCCGCCTACGATTAATTACCACACCCCAGATCCAGCCTGTGATCTGGATGTGGTACCTAATGTGGCCCGCGACCACACAGTGAACGTCGTACTCTCCAATTCCTTCGGGTTTGGCGGTCACAACGTCTGCCTAGCGTTCCGGCGCTTCCCCTGAGCAATGGCCCCTCGCGGGTCACGCCCAGTTCCGTCGGAAGTCTTCCGTTTCCAAGTCACTTCTCCCCCCTACCGCGTTCCGCCATGGTCGTAGCCACCACCACTTCGGTCGAGAGCCTTTGCATCAACAGCATCCGCTTTTTGGCGGTCGACGCGATTAACAAATCCAACTCTGGCCACCCGGGTCTGCCCATGGGCACAGCCCCCATGGCATTCGCCCTCTGGGACAAGATTCTGCGCCATAACCCAAAGAACCCCAAGTGGTTCAACCGTGATCGTTTTGTGCTGTCCGCCGGCCACGGCTGCATGCTTCTTTACGCCTTACTTCACCTCACCGGCTATGACTCGGTGACGATTGAAGACATCAAACAGTTCCGCCAGTGGGGTTCAAAAACCCCAGGCCACCCCGAAACCTTTGAGACCCCCGGGGTTGAAGTGACCACCGGGCCTTTAGGTCAGGGCATTGCTAACGCCGTGGGCTTGGCCATCGCCGAAGCCCATTTAGCAGCCAAGTTCAACCGGCCTGGCCTCAACCTTGTCGACCACTACACCTATGTGTTGATGGGTGATGGTTGCAACCAAGAAGGTATCTCCTCCGAAGCGGCCTCTTTAGCCGGCCACCTTGGCCTGGGCAAGCTCATTGCCCTCTATGACGACAACCACATCACCATTGATGGGGACACCTCAGTTTCCTTTACTGAAGACGTATTAAAGCGCTATGAGGCCTACGGCTGGCACGTCCAGCATGTTGCTGAGGGCAACACCGATGTTGACGGCATTGCCAAGGCGATTGCGGCCGCCAAAGCTGTCAGCGACAAACCAAGCCTGATCAAGATCACCACCACAATCGGCTACGGCTCACCAAACAAAGCCAACACGGCTGGTGTCCATGGTGCCGCCCTGGGTGCGGACGAAGCCGAACTGACCCGCCAAGCGCTTGAATGGAATTACGGGCCCTTTGAAGTGCCCCAGGCAGCCTATGACCATTGGCGTCAGGCCCTTGGGCGTGGCGAGACTGCCGAAACGGAATGGAACTCCACCCTTGCTTCCTATCGCAGTCAGTACGCATCCGAAGCCGCCCTGTTTGAGCGGATGTTGCGTGGCGAGCTGCCCCAGGGTTGGGATGCCGACCTTCCCCATTACACCCCGGCGGACAAAGGCCTGGCTACCCGGCAGCATTCCTTCAACTGCCTGAATGCCATCGGTCCACGGCTGCCCGAACTCATCGGCGGTTCCGCCGACCTCACCCACTCCAACCTGACGGACATCAAGGGAGAAAAGAGCTTCCAAAAAGGCAGCGAATCCAACCGCTACCTGCACTTCGGGGTTCGTGAACACGCCATGGCCGCGATCCTTAATGGCATCGCTTATCACGACAGTGGCCTGGTTCCCTACGGGGGCACCTTCCTCGTCTTTGCCGGTTACATGATCGGGGCCATGCGCCTATCCGCCCTTTCCGAACTGGGCGTGATCTATGTGCTCACCCACGACTCGATCGGTCTCGGTGAAGACGGTCCCACCCACCAACCGATTGAGACCCTGGCCAACCTCCGCGCCATCCCCAACCTATTGGTGATTCGCCCCGGTGACGGCAACGAAACCAGTGGTGCCTACCAGGTCGCGGTGAGCAATCGCAAGCGTCCAACGGTGCTGGCGCTCAGCCGCCAGGCGATGGCCAATCAAGCCGGCTCCAGCGCCGCCGCCGTGGCCAAGGGGGGTTACGTCCTGGAAGACAGCAACGGCACCCCGGAGCTGATCCTGATCGGCACCGGCACCGAGCTGGAACTGGCCACCAAGGCGGCCGCCGTGCTGCGCGCCGAAGGCAAGAACGTGCGGGTGGTGTCGATCCCCTGCGTCGAACTGTTCGATGAGCAGGATGCCGCCTACCGCGAATCTGTGCTGCCGGCCGCCGTGCGCAAGCGCTTGGTGGTGGAAGCCTCCAGCTCCTTCGGCTGGCACAAGTACACCGGCTTCGATGGCGACACCGTGTCGATCGACCGCTTCGGCGCCTCCGCCCCCGGCCCGGTGTGCCTGGAGAAGTTCGGCTTTACCATCGACAACGTGGTGGCGAAGGCGAAGGCGCTGGGGTGATCACAGCCAAGGTCCACTACAACGGTGCCCCACCCAGGTGGGGCATTTGTTTTGCAGATCGTTCAACAGCGAAGCAAAGGGGTTTCCCGCAGACAAGCCTCGATATGCGCCTCGATTGATGGGGCAACTCGACCAAGCCAACCACTTCCCCAAGATCTCAAGCCAAGCAGCCACAACGTATCTTTTGGCGGCAAGGGCGGGAGGAGCCACCTACACTACTTACCCGAACCAACAGCAAAGCCAAAGGCCATGCTAGAAAGTAGCCCTATAAAACAACTTCAGCGCCTAGGACGATTCACCATTGCGGGCGGCCTCAATACCATCATCGGCACGCTTGCCATCTTTAGCCTACAAGCACTTACAAGCAATCCAAGAATTTCAAATTTCATAGGCTACGTCATTGGAGGCATAGCGGGCTACTTTCTACATGCTCGCTATACTTTCACAGCGTCAGTCTCCAGGCGGAGCTTTGGAATCTTTGGCTGCGTAGCGGTGATTAGCTTTTTGGTCAACCAGCTTGTACTCAGCTATGCTCTAAAATTTTTAGCGGCCTTCATTGCCCAGGCGCTCGCGATTCTCAGCTACGCATTTGTTAGCTATGCACTGCAATCTCGCCTCGTTTTCCCAGACGGCGACAGGAAATCCTCTTATCATGCTAAATTAAATCAGTCGCGCTGACCTGGATGGATTACGAACGAGTCAGAACCCAATTCGACAACCTTGCAGAGACATATTCCAAAGTTACATCTAATCAACATGCCTTTTTTGACTCCAATACTCGCTATCTACAAGCTTACAAAGTTGCGGTTGCCAAGCAACTTGTTCCCGATCCAGCAACAGTTCTCTTGATTAGGTAGCAAGCTCCGCGACCGCCCCTTCAGGCTAGATTGGTACACACGTACCAAGACCGATTCCATGCCAATGAACCGGATCCAGTTCCAGCCTGGAATGTCATTGTCGCAGTTCCTTGAGCTGTACGGAACCGAGGCGC
>CAMDWF010000029.1 GCA_945878795.1 Synechococcus sp. UW140 | reverse complement strand
AGCATTTGCACCAGCAGGGTGGTATCCATCACTGGGCAGACCTGCTCCTGGCGACGAACTGGTGCATTGCTTAGACCTTGCTGATCTGGGGCCGGCCCAGCAGACCCTGGGGCCGCAGCAGCAGCACCCCGAACAGAAAGGCGTAGGCGATGGCATCGCGGTAGCCGCTCCACTCGGCGGGCACCGCCGCTTCGGCGCCGCCGACGATCAGCCCCGCCAGCACCGCGCCCGGCACGCTGCCCAGCCCGCCCAGCACCAGCACGCCGAGCGCCTTGAGGCCATAGCTGATGCCGAAATAGGGGCCGCTGATGCTGAGACTCAGGCCCACCAGCCCACCGGCGATCCCCGCCAGGAAGCCGCTAACCGCGAAGCCGAGCCGGATCATGGCATCGCTGTCGATGCCGAGCAGCCGGGCGGTGGTGGGGTCCTCCGACACCGCCTGGAGCGCCTTGCCGCTGCGACTGCCCTCCAGCCAGACACTCAGAACCGCCAGCACCACGGCCGCCACCAGCAGCAGCACCAACTGCACCGTGCGCAGTTGCGCCCCGGCCAGCGACAGGGTGGTCGGCAGGTTGCCCAGGGCGGTGGTGGGCAGGGAGTACCCCTCGGCCCCGAACAGGATCTGCAGCAGGTTCACCAGGATCACGCCGGCTCCGAGGCTGGTGATCAGGTAGAGCAAAGGCTCCGCCTGCTGGCGCCGCAGCGGCCGGAAAGCAGTGGCTTCCACGCCCAGGCTCACCAACGCCGTGAGCAGCCCGGCGGCCGGCAGCGCCGCCCAGAAGGGCAGCGCGAAGGGAAGTTGCAGGCCCGCCAGCAGTCCATTGGCACCCACCGCGCCGCCGAGCAGCAGATAGGTGAGATAGGCGCCGAGGGTGAAAACGGCGCCATGGGCAAAGTTGATCACTCCCAAAACGGAGAAGACCAGGGTGTAGCCCAGGGCGAACAGGCCATAGACGGCGCCGGTGGAGATGCCGTTGATCAGGATCTGCAGCAGGATGTCCATCGGTGGATCGGCAAGATATGGGCGGGCTTAGGGATTGGGCAAGGTGGGCAGCAGCTGGAAGCGGCCGCTGCGGCCATCGGCGTTCATGCGCACCTGGGCCACATAGAACTGGTTCTGGATCACCTCCCCTTCAGGGGTGAAGCGGATTTCACCGAGCGGAGTCTGGTAGCGGCCCTTGAGCAGGGCGGAATTGAGGCGACGGCGCAGCTCGGCGCGCGGCAGCGCCGCCAGCGTGGCGCCGGGTGGCAGCGACAGCTGCAGGCTGCTGAGGCTTTCGGCGAGCACCTGGTAGGCGGTGAAGGCCTGGGCGCTGAACTGGGGCGGCACCGCCCCGCCGCGGGATTTGGTGTAAGCCGCCACGAAGGCCCGATTGATCGGGGTGCTGGATTCGGGGCTGTAGGCCTGGGCGATCAGCAGGCCATCGCAGAAGCGTTGGCAGATCGAATAGATGTTGGGTGAGTTCATGCCGTTGCCGGCGACGAGGGTGCCCTTGAAGCCCAGCTCGCGCAGCTGACGCACCAGGTTGCCGCCATCGCTCGGTAGCCCAGATATCACGATCAGGTCGGGCTTGCGGCGCAGGGTTTCGGTGATCTGGCTCTGGAAATCGGTGTCGCTGACGCTGGTCCTGATCACCGCCACCGGCTTGAGGTTGCGGTCGGTCAGGGCCTGCTGGAAGATCTTCGATTCCGAGGTCGAGTAGGCGTCGTCTTGGGCATAGAAGACGGCGGCGCTACGGATCTTGGGGTTGAGCCGCAGGGCCGCGGCGATTGAGAGGGGCGCCACCTGGGCCACCGGCGCCGACACCCTTGAGACGAAGGGCCCGATTTGGGGGATGCCAGCTGCGGTGTTGGAGGGGCCAACCACCGGAATGCCGGCCCGGTCGGCGATCGGATCGACCGCGAAGGCCTGCTGGGAGAGCGAAGGGCCGATCAAGGCCACCACATTGGCGCCGATGAGGCTGCGGAAGGCATTGGTGGCGGTGGCCTCATCGCTGCCGCCGTCCTGAATTTTGAGCTCGAGGGCCGGACCTTTGCCTTGGAAGTTGCCCTGGAAATAGTCACGGGCGATTTCCAGGCCGATGCGCTGGTCCTGACCGATCACGCTGGCGTTGCCGGTGAGGGCGATCGCCGCGCCGATCAGCAGCGGCCCCGTGCCTGCGGACTTGTCATCCCGACCGGAGCGGCTGCAGGCCACCAGCGCTGACGCCAGCAAGGATGCGCTGAGCAGCAGGGAGGCCGCCCGCAACGACCTGTGCGGAGCCTGGGAGATGCTGGCCTGACTCACGCCGTTGCGATCGTATCGGTGGGACCTTATCGCACCTGTGCTGGGGCGCTCGGGCAGGTCAAGCGGGCAGCTGAAAGCGGCCGCTGCGGCTATTTGGTGTGAAGCGAACCTCGCTCAGCGGCGTGGGGTAGGTGGCGGTGGGGATCGCCCGCTTGAGCTGCCGCTCCGGCCTTAGACCAGTGAGGCGAAGGCGTCGTTGTCGGCATCGCTGTGGGCCAGGCAGGGGAGCTCGCCTCGTAGGAGCTGGGGGCTAGGTATAAAGCCCGCTCCAACGTGGCCCGGTGCAGCTTGCTGAACGCTTGCCATCACCAGGCCGCAATGATCTCAGGTAGGAACAAGAAATGCCCTGGAAGCGGCTCTGGTGAATGGCATGGTTAGTTTGCATCATGGTAGTCATGCAAAAGCTCGCCAACCTCGGCCTTCAATACGATCAGGTCTGAATAGACAAGTCCGAAAACGGCATCGTCGTCAACTGCTCCGTAGTCATGAGCAAGCATGTTTCTAAAGTCAACGATCGCACGAGAATTGGAAATGGAACAAAATAGTCTCTCATCTAGAGCACTGACCCTTCTGAGTGCCTCCCCAATAATGATGAACTCTCGCTCGACAGCAGATCTCACGGCACGCTTGTTTCGGTATTCTTCAACCGAGACGCCGCTCATTACGTCTTCAATCGCAGTGCATGCTTCAACTACATCCTGCAAATAGGCAGATACATCACGCGCCATAGACCAGCTTCTTTGTTCGATCAATCTCGTTGGCAATTATTTTGTTTTTCACCGCACCCTGCATCACTAAATCAACGTTGGCTTGAAAGATATTTCTAAAGGCCTCGCGAGCGTCAAGAAAGACGTGGAAGCGCTTGGTAATTTCCACTGGGCCAAACTCAACAAGAAGATCGATGTCGCTTTCTCCAGGCTTAAAGTCGCTTCTCAAAGCTGAGCCAAAGACAAACAGCCGCACAATCCCATATCGCTGGCAAGCTGCGGCGATCTCTTCAAGCTTCTCGTCAATGGGGACTGACATAACACACCTCCTGAGCACATTGTAGCCAGAAACCCAGGGAGGCCACCACGGGTGACTGCATCAGCACCTCCGGAACGCCAAACTAACTCAGTATGGGCGGACCGCATAACATCTCAGCCGGCCAGTACGCCTTCAGCATATCACCCCGAAATAGGCTTCCTTGAATGCCTGAGATAGATTGTGCTGCAGGCCTTCTCAAGGATGGGACAGCTTCGAACAAGCATGATGGACGGATCCGCATAACATCCCAGGCTTAGCCACAGTGTCAAGTGTCGGACTCGTCCTTAGCGCTTATCTAGGAAGAGAGCACATCTCCAGGGTTTTAGCATCATACACTCCACGATTGAGCCCATGAGGATAAGCTACGGTGTTTTTTCAAATCGCTATGCCTAAAGAGCGCTTGAATCATGCGGATATCGAAACCAAGCTCGCTCCGATTGGTGGCCTCGCTTGACCGAAGGCCAGCCTGGTGGCACCACTAAGAATGGCGCAATGTGTTAAAGTTAGCAGTAATGTAAGTTGATGATTTTGGTAAATATATGTTTGATTTGGTACACAAAACCACTTCACCAGCAGTCGCCAGACCTGTCTGTTTGCCTACCTCAATTTACCTCCATAATAAATCCAACGAATTATCCTAAATCCCTCACGATCCAATCCAACCCCAAACTTGAATAATCCCATAAAATTTCTATCTTAAGTCCCTTCGCAACTCAAAACATCTTAACTCCGAAAGTTATCTTTTCGCCGGACCTCTGCAACACCCTGAGCCCCCCAACCGATGCCACCAGCCAGCAGCTCCGTGCCCACCGCGATCCAGCCGAAGGCTCTGAACCCCTATCAGGCCTGGCTGCGGGGGGTGCCGGTCAAGTGGCGTGTGCTGCTGGCGGTGGCGCCATTCACGTTGGTGTTTGGCCTGCTGGAGGTGCTGTTTCACCAGCTGGGCTGGGAGTTCTGGAAATTCGACTTCCTACTGATAAATGAGGCGGAAGCCATCCCCACGAATGCCTGGCGCTGCGTCTTGGCATCGTGGCCTGCCTGATGGTGGCGGAGGCGATCGGCGATCGGCCAGCGCCCTTTGCACCGGTTCCAACCCCTTGAGCGTGTCATCGTCGGGGCAGTGAGCCAGCCGCAACCGTCCCCGTGGTCGCCAGCGACAAGCTTTTTTACTGGTTGTTCCAGCAGCGCGCCGAACGCCTCCAGCCCTTGGTGGCCTCGCTGCTGCCGCAGATGGAGGGATATGTGTTCAGTGCGCCGGTGCTCAAGGAAAGGGAATACCGGCTCGATGGCCTGTTTCTGCCGCCCGCCGATCAGCCTGAATCACCCACGTTGATCCTGGAGGCCCAGATGGGGGCCGATCCGGACTTCCTGCTGCGGCTCAATGCCGAAACAGGGTGTTTGTTGCAGCAACAGCAGCGCCAGGGCCGTCCGATCCGCCAATGGCAGGTGGTGGTGATCTGCCCGTCGCGCCAGCTCAATTTCGGTGATCCCACCCCGGTGCAGGAGTTTGTGGAGCGACGGGTGGTGTGGATCGAACTGCTGAGCGAGCGGTTGCCGCCAGCTGCCCCACCCCTGCAACGGGCGCTTGGGATGCTGCTGCTGCCTGAAGCACAGTTGCCCGCCTGCTCGACGGTGGTCCGAGCCGAGGCTGCGGGCACAAGCCTGGAAACCGAGATCGACGATGTGATCGCCGCTATCTTGGTGTCACGCTTTAGCGGCCGCACCGTTCCCGAGATCTGCGCCATGGGTGGCATCACCGTCGAAGACTTCTCCAGCAGCGTCGCCTACCGCGAAATCTTTGGGCTGGGCCGGCAGGAGGGCCGTCAAGAGGGCCGCCAGGAAGGCCGTCAAGAGGGCCGCCAGGAAGGCCGCCAAGCCGAAGCCGCCGCGCTCACCCTGCGCCTGCTCCAACGCCGCTGCGGCTCGCTCAACCCCAACCAGCAGGCCCGCATTGAGGCCCTACCCCTCAGCGCCCTTGAAGCCCTGGCCGATGCCCTGCTCGATTTCCAGGGTCCTGAGGATCTCAAGGCCTGGCTGGGCGGCTACGCCAGTTGAGCTTTCCACGCTTCTGGTGCTATTCCCTTACCGGGATCTGCAACCTTGTTGCAATCTCGGTTTAGATCCTACCCATACTAATTTCCACCTACTCTAACTGCGGTAGTGCTGGCGTTGGCCTAGTTTCCAGTTTAAGTACAAGTTTGCCTGATTTATCATGGACGGCATCAGCTATAACGCTGCCAGCGCCAACCTGGCCAGAATCCACCATCACCTGATTGGTGAAAAAAAGTTACCGCTGCGAAGAGTACTCCGCCAGCGATAAATAAAAAGAAATCGTGAACAGGCTTGCGAATCATGAAGCCTACGAATTAATGGTTAATCCTGAGCCGCAACTTGACCCGCATCAACTAGTGTATGCAAAATAGCACAAATGCTTTAAGGTCAATGTTTGCTGGATATGGTCCGTCAAGACCTATCTCTCCGCCTACCTCCCAGCAATCCCAAAAACAACCCAACGAAGTAGTTAAGAGGCACAAATCCATCCGCAAACCAGAAGAATCCTAGGAACTTATTTACCACCACCCCCTCGACCAGCCAAACTGACCCCCGGCCGCCAAGCCCCCCCCCGCCATGACCCCAGCCAACAGCTCCGTGCCCACCGCGATCCAGCCGCAGCCGCTGAACCCCTATAAAGTCTGGCTGCGCAGGGTGCCCGCCAAGTGGCGGCTACTGCTGGCGGTGGCGCCCTTCACGTTGCTGTTTGGCTTGCTGGAGGTGTTGTTTCATGAGCTGGGCTGGGAATTTTGGAAGTTCGACTCCCTGACGGGCGCCTTGCTGGGGGCCGCCAGTTTCATTCTGGCCCTGGTCATGGGCGGCACCCTGAGCGAGTACAACGACTGTGAGGGCATGGTGCTGGAGCTCGTCAACGAAGCCGAAGCCATCAACGACCGGCTGGCCGTCATTGGGGCGGCGGCCCCCGTTCTCGATGCTCTCCGGATTCGATCGGCCCTGGTGGCGGCCCTGGACGCGATTCGCTGGTGGTTTCTCAAACAGGCCCCCTGGCAGACGGTTCAGGAGGCCTTGGACCATTTGAACGGCAGCCTGGCGGCATTGGAGGCCGCTGGACGCTCGGACGCCAACAATCCCAGCCTGGCGAATCTGGCCAAAATGCGCTTGTTGCTGAGTCGCATCGCCAGCAACCGCGACAATGACTTCATCGCGCCTGCCTTTGCCCTACTGGAGTTTTTTTTCCTGGGGGTGGTGGGGGCGTTGCTGCTGATCGGATCCGATAACTTTAGCGAAAATCTGATGGTATCCAGCTTTTTGTTCACCTCCTTTCTCTACCTTGTTTTTCTGATTCACGATCTCGACAATCCCTTTGAATACGACGGCAGCAGTAGTGTCGATGTCGACCTGGCTCCGTTGGAGCAATGCGAGCAACGCCTGCGCCAGGCCATCGACGCTCAGGCCTGAGCGCCGATGCGGCCGTAGCCCAAGCGTCCCAGTAGCGGGCCCGCCATGGCTGTGGTGATCAACGCCATCAACACCATCACCGTGAACAGGGCCGGGCCGATCACCCCCCCGGCTCAGGCCCACGTTCAACACCACCAGCTCGGTGAGGCCCCGGGTATTCATCAACCAGCCCACCGCCTGGGCCTGCCGCTGGGGCATACCCGCCACGGTTGCCACACCCCAGCAGCCCAGATACTTGCCCCCCACCGCCACCAGCAGCACGGCCGCCAACACCGCCACCATCTCCGGTCCCTGCAGCAGCGACACCTTGGTGCGCAAGCCACTGATGGCAAAGAAGATTGGCATCAATAAAGTCAACACCAGCTGCTCGCTCTGCAATTGCAGGCGGCGTTGCAGTGGGCCGTAGCGGGGCAAGGCCAGGCCAAACAGAAAGGCGCCAAATATATAATGAACCCCTGTTATTTCGGTGACCACCGCCGAAACGATCACCCCGGCATAAACAAGGGCCAACACCACCGCCGCCCACAGGGCCGTCAGCCCCAGGGCCGGCCAGGCACCCCCCAAGCTGCCCGTACGGCTGAAGGAAACCACCCCGGCCAGCAGCACCCAGCCGAACATGTCATCGATGGCGGCACAGGTGATCACCAGCTGGCCAAGGGGTTGGCCCAGCAAGCCCCGCTCCTTGAGGATGCGCGCCAGCACCGGGAAGGCCGTGATCGCCATCGCCGTGCCCATGAACAGGGCCGCCGGCAGCGCCTGCTTGTTGGGCAACAGCTCTGGTGTCAGCCGCTCTAGGGCCAGGCCCAGCATTACCCCCATCAGCAACGGCAACAACACCCCCACCAGGGAGATGCGGCTGGCCAGGGGCGCCCGGCCGCGCAGGTGCTCGGGCTGGACCTCCAGGCCAATCAAAAACATGAACAGGATCAGGCCCAGCTGGGAGAGCAGGTTCAATTGCTCCAGCACCGCTGCCGGAAACAGCAGAGCTTGGCTGGCCGGAATCAGGGCCCCCAGCAACGTCGGGCCCAGGGCGATGCCCCCCAGGATCTCACCGATCACCGGGGGTTGGCCCAAACGGACCATCAACCGGCCCAACAACTTGCTGACGACAATTATGAGGGCCACATCCACCAGCACGGTGGACAACATGGAGAGGGGGAGCAGGGGAGAGAACAGGCAGGGCCGCGAAAGTCACCGCTTCAGGTTTCCGCCGCGTGGTAACTGCTGCGCACCAGGGGGCCACTGCGCACCTGGGCAAAGCCCAGGCGGCGGGCCGTATCGGCCAGGGCCTCAAACTCCTCGGGCTGCCAGTAACGATCCACCGGTAGGTGGGCCAGCGAGGGCCGCAGGTACTGGCCCAGGGTGAGGCGCTGGCAATCGACGGCCCGCAGGTCCGCCATCGCCTGCTCCACCTCCGCCGCCGTTTCGCCCAGCCCCAGCATCAATCCCGACTTGGTGGGAATGTGGGGGGCCTGCTGCCGCGCCGCCGCCAGCAGGCCCAGGGAGCGCCGGTAGGTGGCGCCGCGGCGCACCTCGCCCTGCAACCGCTGCACCGTTTCCAGGTTGTGGTTGAAGCACACCGGCTCCGCCGCCAGCACCAAGGCCAAACGCCGCGCCTGGGCCGCCCGACCCTCCGTCTCATCGCGGTGGCCGCCCCAGAAATCGGGCGTCAGCACCTCGATCTGCACGCCCGCATCCCGGCGCCGGATCGCCGCCATCGTGCCGGTGAACAGGCAGGCGCCATGGTCTTCAAGGTCGTCGCGGGCCACGGCCGTCAGCACCACATAACGCAGCTTGAGGGCGCTGACCGCCTCCGCCACCCGCTCGGCCTCGGCCGCATCAAAGGGCGCCGGGGCCTCGCCCTTGTCCACCTGGCAGAAGGCACAACTGCGCGTGCACACCGGTCCGCCCAATAAAAACGTGGCCGTGCCGGCCGCATAGCACTCGGCCCGGTTGGGGCAGCGGCCCTCCTCGCAGATGGTGTGCAATCGCTGCTCGCGCACCACGGCCTGCACCCCCTCCAGGGCGGAGGCATCCCCCACCGGCCGCCGCAGCCATTCGGGCAGGCGTTCGCTGGGCAGTTGGTCGCTGTAGCGGGTCCTGGATTGGGCCATGGGCGGGGGGGGGATTCATTCCACGGGGCGGCGGCCCTCAAGGGCGCGGGCCAGGGTCACCTGATCGGCGTACTCCAGCTCGCCACCCATCGGTAAACCGTAGGCAATGCGGCTCACGCTGGTGAAGGGTTTGAGCAGCCGGGCCAGATAGAGGCTGGTGGTGTCTCCTTCGACACTGGGGGTGAGGGCCAGGATCACCTCCTCAATGCCCTCCTGGTCGACGCGACGCACCAGCGGCTGGATTTTGAGTAGCTCGGGCCCTACCCCATCCATGGGCGAAATCAGACCCCCCAGCACGTGGTAAGCACCGTGGTATTCCCGGGTGCGCTCCATCGCCAGCAGATCGCGGGAATCGGCCACCACGCAGATCTGGCCATTGCGGCGCTCCTCCTGGCGGCAGAGATCGCAAAGGGGTTCGGCGGAAAGGTGGAAACAGCGCTGGCATTCGCCCACCTGGCTGCGGGCGGCCAGCAGGGCATCGGCGAATGCCTGTATCTGTTCCTCCGGCTGGCGCAGCAGGTGCAGGGCCAGCCGTTGGGCCGTGCGTGGACCAATACCAGGCAGCCGCTCGAACTGGTCGATCAACCGGGCCAGGGGTCTGGTGAAACCGCTCAGGGCTGTGCCGCCATTTGGCGCAAATCTAGGCAAACGGTCGCCGGGCCAGAATGGCGCCGCGCTTATCACCGGTCCATGGCTGCACCCACCCCCCGTGCCCTCCCGTTAGCGACCCCATCCCCCCGGGGACTACCGCTCGCCCGGCCGCTGCTGGCCTTGCTGCTGGCGCTGACGCTGGCCCTGGGGGCAACGGGCTGCAGCGCCTTGGCCGCCGGCCTGAACACCTTCCAAAGCCCCGACGGCCGCTACGCCTTTCTCTATCCCACTGGCTGGACCCGCGTGCAGGTCAACGGCGGCCCCCAGGTGGTCTTCCACGATCTGATCAACAGCGATGAAACCCTCTCGTTGGTGATCTCCGAGGTGAACAGCACCAACGAACTGGAAAGCCTGGGCAGCGCCGTAGCCGTTGGCGAAAAACTGGGCCGCATCGTCATCGCCCCCGAGGGCAGTGGTCGCCAGGCCGAACTGGTCAAGGCGGCCGAACGGCAACAGGGCGGCCGTACGTTTTACGACCTCGAATACAGCGTGCACCTGGCTGATCGCACCCGCCACGAGCTGGCGACCGTAGTAGTGGACAGGGGTCGCCTCTATACCTTGGCCACCAGCACCAATGAGGCCCGCTGGTCCAAGGTGAAGCCCCTGTTCGAGCAGGTGATCAGCTCCTTCCGCCTGCAGATTTGAGCATGGCCGATCCAGGCTGCCTGGCCTCGGATCCGGTCGTCGTCGTCGTCGGCGCTGGGCTTACCGGAGGCCTGATCGCCCTGGCCCTGGCCCGCCTCGGCCTAACCGTTATCCAGGTGGCGCCGCCCAATCAGGAGACTGGTGCGAGCGCCACGGGCCTCAGCTACGGCAGCCTCAGCCTGGGCACCACGGGCCGCGCCTGGCGGAAGCTCGAACGCCGCCATGGCCCCCTGGGCTGGACCGCCTGTGGCCTGAAGCTGCACGACCGGGGCTGGCTGGGGCGGCGCCTGACCCTGGCGGCCAGCCGGGTCGATGGACCCACGTTGCTGGCGGCCCTTCCCAGGTCCCTGACGGCCGCCGGGGTGCGGCAACGGCCGGCGCTTGTCCAGGGGCTGGAGGCGGGGGGCTCAGGCAGCTGGCGGCTGCAGCTGTTGGACCTGCCGCCAACCAAGCCCAACCAAGGGCCCCAAGCCCTCCCCCCTGTGGCAAAACCCCCAGAGGGGGCGTCGATCCTTGAGGCACGGCAGGTGGTGCTGGCGGCTGGAGCCGGCTGCCTGGACCTCTGGCCCCCCCTGGCCCGCCAAGTCGGGATCAGCTGGGCGGGGGTCCTGGCCCTGGAGAGCAACCCGGGCAGCAACCGCTGGCTGGACCAAGTAGCCTGGGGTCGGTTGGTGTTGAACCAACAGGAGCAGCGCCTTGAGCTGGAAGATCAGGCCGGTTGGCTGGCCGAGGATCGCTGGATCGTTGATGCCAGCGCCGCCCCCTGGGGCCCGCAGGGAGTCCTGGTCGGCCAGATCAGCCTGGTGCGTCCCCTTGCTGGCCCAAGGGAGGCCCCCGACCCCGCCAAAATGGAGGAGAGATTGCGCCAGGGCTTGCACGGGTGGGATTCCCAGCTAGCCGCCCTGATGGGGACCTACCGCCAGATCCCTGTGGCCTTTGGCCGCCAGGGTCGGGACCTGGTGGGTCCGGTGCCAGGGGCCCCGGGGCTCTGGACCTTTACGGGCTTTCGCAGTCCCTTCTCAACGGCCCCCACCCGGGCCGCCCAGTTGGCCCAATCCCTGGCGGCCAGCCTGACGAACCAGGCCCAGCCAACCATGGACAGAACAAAAGAATCTGATCAGAACATATAGCGCTCACCTGTCGACTTGGCTGGGGGTATGCCCTGGGGCTGTAGATGGCTTTCCTTTTCACTACTGAACTTTTCGCCACTGTTCTTGCTGTCAGTCGCTGGGCTCAATTCGATCGGCTGGGGCCAATCGGCCTCCCAGTAACTAATGCCATTTTGATCAAAGGGCCTGCCGCCCAGCTGCTTGGTATGCAATTGCGTGCCCCCCAGGGCCGTCACCATGCCGCCCAGATCCATGGGTCCCATGTCCGTTTGAACCTCCTTGCCCATCGTCATCAACAGGCCCGGCAAGCGCATGAGGGTTTCAGGTCGGCCGAGCTTGGCAAAGAGCGCACGGAGGGCAAGCTGTTGCCTTTCGATGCGACCGATATCGCCGGCTTCATCATGGCGAAAGCGCAGAAACCCCTCAAGATTTGTTCCCTTTAGGGTCTGGAGACCCGGCTGCAAATCAATATTCAATCCCTGGCTGTTATCGACATATTCCATACGCTTTGGCACATTAATCTCCAGGCCGCCAAGCATATCTCCAAGCTGTTTGACAGCTGCAAGATTGACTACAATATAGTGCTGAATGGAGCGTCCCATGTGGGTCGAAACTTCCTGTTTGACGGCATCAATCCCCCCGAGGGCATAGAGAGCATTGATTTTGATTGGGCCGTAGGTTTCAGCTTCGATATAGGAATCACGAGGGATCTGAACCACATCTGTCACCCCTTCTTCCACCTTAATCAAGGCGATCACATCCGTATTTCCCCCGCCCACATCGGTGCCAAGAAGCAAGATTGTTTGGCCCTCACTGTTCATCCAGCCCCGGAAGGCACCCGGCAGGGCCACCGCCTGGTCGGCTGAGCGTTGCTGAAACAGGTAGGCCAGGGACTTGGCCGCCAGCAATCCCAACAGCAGGCCGGCGGGCATGGTGATCAGCAGCAACAGGGTCCTGGAGCCAAGGAACTGGCGCAGCCGGGAGGGACTGGGGCGCAAGGGGGGAGGGGATTGGCGTGGGGTCATGGCAGGTCCGTGACGCTCATAGCAGCTGCGCTGAAGTGGAAGTAAGTCCGGCCTGAACGCGCCAGAGCTCGGCATAGGCCTGACCCCGCAGCAGCAAGTCGTCATGGCGTCCAGTCTCGACGATGCGACCGTCCTGCATTACCACAATGCGGTCGGCGCGGCGCACCGTGCTGAGGCGGTGGGCAATGACCACGGTGGTGCGTTGCGCCGTGATCAGATCCAGGGATCGTTGGATCGCCGCCTCCGTTTCATTGTCGACAGCGGCCGTGGCCTCGTCAAGAATCAGCACCGGAGGGTCCTTGAGAATGGCCCGGGCCAGGGCGAGGCGCTGGCGCTGCCCCCCCGAAAGCCTTTGGCCCCGTTCGCCCACAATCGTGTCGTAACCGTAAGGAAGCTCGGCAATGAAACCATCGGCCTCGGCCAGCTTGGCTGCCTGTTCGATGGCCGCGAGCGACGCCCCGAAACTTCCGTAGGCGATGTTGGCGGCGACACTGCCATGGAACAGAAACACCTCCTGGCTGACCAAGCCGATGGCCCGGCGCAGATCATCCAGTCGCAGGGTGTCGATGGGAATGCCATCAAGCAGGATGGCACCGGCGTTGATCTCATAGAGCCGTAGCAATAGCTTGACAATGGTGCTCTTGCCGGAGCCCGTGGCTCCAACGATGCCCAAGGTGGAGCCCGCCGGCACCACAAGATCGAATCCCGCCAGCAAGGGGGGCCGCTCGGGATAGGCAAAGCCAACCCCCTCAAAGTGCAGTTCCCCCCGCACCGCGGCCCGGGGCAGGGGGCGATCGCCCGAGGGAATGACGATGGGTGTATTCAGCAGATCCA
>CAMDWF010000028.1 GCA_945878795.1 Synechococcus sp. UW140 | reverse complement strand
GACAGAGAGGGCCTTGCTGCTGCCATGGCCGATTACGCAGATGCCATTGACCCCAAGCAACAGGGCGCCGCCATGTTCGGCGTGGTCGAGGCGCTTTTTGATTCGCACCAGATTGGTGCGTAGAAAGGCGGATCCCACCTTGCCGCGACGGCCCCTGGGCAGTTCGGCCCGCAGGACGTCCAGGAGGACACCGCCGACGGATTCCAGGAATTTCAACAGGACATTGCCCGTGAATCCATCACATACCACCACGTCGAAATCGCCGGACAGCACATCCCTGCCTTCGCAGTTCCCAGCGAAGTGGAAGCGGGTTTCAGCGGCCAGCAGGGGGTGGGTCTTCAGGGCCAGGTCGTTGCCCTTGCATTCCTCCTCACCAATATTGAGAAGACCAATGCGCGGTTGACTCACTTGCAGCACATCGCGGCTGTAAATATTTCCGAGCAGCGCGAACTGGTGGAGCCAGGTGGGTTTGCAGTCGGTGTTGGCCCCCACGTCCAGCACCAACACCTGTTGATCGGGGTCACGGGTCGGGAAAAGGGCGCCGATGGCCGGTCGTTCGATGCCGTTAAGGCGACCCAATCGGAAGATGGCCGCCGCCATGACGGCACCGGAGTTGCCGGCCGAGTAAACGGCGGTTGCTTCCCCACTTTTGACCAGGTCCATGGCGATGTTGATACTCGCGTCCCGCTTGCGGCGCACGACGGTGGCTTCGTCGTGCATCGCCACGGAGGGGCCGCTGGGAACCAGATTGATCAACCCCCGGGCAAGGGCACCGTCGAGGGCTTCGCGTAGGCCACAGGCGTCAATGCAACGGCTCAGGGGCTCGCTTTCGGCGACCAAGCGGATGCGGACGGGCAGCCGCTCGACGGCCATGAGACAGCCCTCAACGATGGCCTCCGGGGCGTTGTCGCCCCCCATGCCATCGACGGCGACCCATAGGCGCTGGTGGTCCTCGATGACGGCGTCTTCGCCCTCGATGCCGCTTTGTTGCAAGCGCCGCAGGGGGTCGAAGACGAGGGGTTGCAACACGTTCCCGGCCACAGATGTGGCGGCACCGGCCACAGATGTGGCGGCACCGGCCACGCTGCCGGCCATGGAGCCGGCAGCCGAGGCGGATTCCGCCAGGGAGGTAATGGCGGCGTTGCGTCGATACCAGATCACCAGGCGCCGGATCGTGCGATTCGGCTTGGTGCGCCGGCTTGTCATCCGCCGGACGGCCGGTCGGATCGGTTCAGGCTCCTTCGGTGGCAACGGGTTCAACGATGCGCTGGAACAGATAGCCGGTGCCCCGGGCCGTGAGTATCAGCTCGGGGTTGGCTGGATCATCCTCCAGCTTGGATCGCAGCCGGGAGATGTGGACATCCACGACCCGGGTATCGACGTGACGTTCTGGGGTGTAGCCCCAGACATCCTTGAGGATTTCACCGCGGCTGAAGGGTTCTCCCGATCGGCTCACCAGCAGTTCGAGCAGGCTGAATTCCATGCCGGTCAGTCGGATGCGTTCTTCGCCCCGGTAGACCTGGCGTTTATTTGTATCGATCCGGAGGCTGCCCACCTGGATGACGCCGGTGTTGGGCAGGCCAGCCACCTGTTCTTTCTCAACCCGCCGGAGCACGCAGCGGATCCGCGCTTCCAACTCCTTGGGGCTGAAGGGTTTGACGACGTAGTCATCGGCTCCCAATTCAAGACCGGTGATGCGGTCGGCGACATCGCCGAGGGCCGTCAACATCACGATCGGCACGTCCGATTCCTTGCGCAGCTCCTGGCAGACCCCATATCCATCCAGTTTCGGCATCATCACGTCCAGAACCACCAGGTCGGGTTGACAGTTCTGGAAGGCCACCAAGGCTTCCTCGCCATCGCAGGCGGTCACCACCTGGTAGCCGATCATCGAGAGGCGAGTCTCCAGAATGCGACGGATGCTCGCTTCGTCATCCACGACCAGGATGGTCTCTTTGGCTGGGACAGGTGCCGTCATCGCGCCGACGATCTCGTTACAACGGATTGGTCCTACTGAAAAGGCCCGAGGGCCGCCTTGTTCACCGAAAGCCACCTTTGTTCATAAAAATCTGTCCTTGAGTGCGATTGGCCCGCTCCGTCTCCGTTTACGTCTGTCAGAGCTGTGGCGCCCAGACCCGCCAGTTTTTTGGCCGTTGTTCCAGCTGCGGCAGCTGGAATTCCCTGGTTGAACAAGCCGCCGCCGTCACGGATGGCCGCCGCCGCAGGCCCCTGCCGGCCGGGGGCAAGGACGGGGTCGAGGGTGCCGGTCGCCCCCAGCGCTCCGAACCGATCACGGCGGTGGGTGAAACTCCCTTGCGGCGCCTTGCCAGTGGTTACGGCGAACTGGATCGGGTCCTCGGCGGCGGCCTCGTACCTGGCTCCCTGGTGCTGCTGGGCGGCGATCCGGGCATCGGCAAGTCGACCCTGCTCCTGCAATGCGCCCGGGCCATGGCCGGTCAGGTCACCGTGCTTTACGTCAGCGCTGAAGAATCGGCCCAGCAGGTGAAATTGCGCTGGCAACGCCTGATTGAGCCCGGGCCCCCCGTTGGGGATGCCTTGCGTCTGCTGGCCGAAACCGACCTAGAGCTGGTGCTGCAGGAACTGGAGGCCTTACGGCCCGCCGTCGCCATCATCGACAGCATCCAGGCCCTGCACGATGGCGAGCTGGCCAGCGCCCCCGGTTCGGTAGCCCAGGTGCGCGAATGCGCCGCCGCCTTGCAGCGGGTCGCCAAAAGACAACATACGGCCCTGCTGTTGGTGGGCCATGTGACCAAGGAGGGCCTGCTGGCCGGTCCCAAGGTGTTGGAACACCTCGTGGATGCGGTGCTCACCTTCGAAGGGGATCGGTATGTCAGCCACCGCCTCTTGCGGGCCGTCAAAAATCGTTTTGGGGCCACCCATGAGTTGGGGGTCTTTGAGATGCGCGGCCAGGGCCTGGTAGAGGTCAGTAATCCGAGCGAGCTGTTTCTGGGCGGTAGTGATCCCAGCCCAGGTAGCGCCATAATCGTGGCCTGTGAGGGCACCCGCCCGCTCTTGGTCGAACTCCAGGCCCTCGTCAGTCCGACCAGTTACGCCAGCCCCCGCCGCACCGCCACTGGCATCGGTACCAACCGTCTGCATCAGATCCTGGCAGTGCTTGAAAAACACCTGGGTCTGCCCCTTTCCCGGTTCGATTGCTATCTGGCCGTGGCTGGTGGCCTGCAGGTGGAGGAGCCGGCTGCCGATCTCGGCGTGGCCGCCGCCGTAGTGGCCAGTTTTCGTGATTTGGTGCTACCAGCGGGCACCGTACTGATCGGTGAACTGGGTTTGGGGGGGCAGCTGCGGCCGGTGGGGCAGCTGGAATTGCGTCTGCAGGAGGCTGCCCGGCTGGGCTTCCGCCGGGTGGTGGCTCCGACAGGCAGTGGGCTGGAGCGGCAGGCGCACCAGCTGGGTCTGCAGTTCTTGCCCGCAGCTACCGTAGCTGAAGCATTGGTGGCGGCCTTGGGCGTGGACCCCCAAGTCCAGGATTGAGCAAGATCGGACGGCCAAATCAGATCCAATAGCTATGAATCAGAAATACACGTCCACCGTGCCGCGGCCAGTGGTTTTTAACCAATTCTGGGCTTCGATGTAATTGTTTGGTGCAAGCCGAATGGCTTTGGTCCAGAAATCGGCGGCCAGATCGAAACGCCGGTCAGCTTCGTCCTGGTCTCCTTGTTCTTCGGCGATGGAGCCAAGGTGGTGATGGATGACGGCCATATTGTTGAACACCTGCGGCATGCGGGTGTTTAGCTCCAGGGCTTCATTGTATAATTCCATGGCTTTGTTGTGGTCGCCATTACTAGTAAAGACTAAGGCCATATTATAAAGAATAAAGGCCTTGTCGTTTGGGTCGTCTTCAAGCTTCAGCGCTTCTTCATAGTTTTCCAGGGCTTCGGCATATTCGCCATCTCCCTGGGCGCTCATGCCGTCTCGGTAGTAGGCAAAGGCTTCCTTGGCGCGACGGTTCGTGGGCATGACCTTCAGGATCAGGTCCGCCATCACCGTGAAGCTTTTGTCGATGAAGTTGTCGTTGCGCTGGGAGCGGGGCACGCGGGGCTACAAGGCATCGGTGCCCCATCCTGCCCGGTCCTTGTCCTTCCGCCCCAGCTGGCCCGCTGGGGGCTGGCCAGCCGGGGCGGAAGGGGGCAGTCGCTTCAGGGCCAGGGCGGATCGCGAGTTTTCCTAGCCTGGGTCGGGATTCCGATTCATGCCTTTGCCTCCCCAACCCGTCTTTGATGCCGTCCCTGCTGCCCAGACCCTTGCAAGGGACAGCCCTGGACCCAGTCTTTTGTTGGCCGTTGAGGGCATGAAATGTGGCGGCTGTGTCCGGGCGGTCGAGCAGCGCCTGGCCCAACAACCGGGTGTGCGCCATGTCAGCGTCAATTTGTTGACCCGCACCGCCTGGCTGGAGCTGGCCAGCGCCAGCGTCGACCTGACTCCCTTGGTGGCCAGTCTCGAAAGCCTTGGCTTCAGCGCCCACTGCCGCGATCAGGACGCCCCCCTGGTCTCGCGCCGGGACCTTCAGAAACAGCAGCATTGGTGGCGCCATTGGCAGCAATTGCTGGTGGCCCTGGCCTTGCTGTTGCTGTCGGGCTTGGGCCACCTGGCCGAGTCAGGCGCCCTGGGGACCAGTGCAGTGGCATCCCTGTTGGCTCGCAATGGCTTGCATGCCGTGGTGGCCACCTCGGCATTGCTCGGGCCCGGTCGCTCCATCCTGCAGGCGGGGGCCCGCTCTGCCTGGGCCGGTGCCCCTGGCATGGACGCTTTGGTGGCCCTTGGGGTCACCAGCGCCTTCTTGGCCAGCATCTACGGCTGGCTGTGGCCTGCCAGTGGCTGGCCCTGTTACTTCAACGAACCGGTGATGCTGCTGGGTTTTGTGCTCAGCGGTCGCTTTCTGGAAGAACGGGCTCGATGGCGAACCGGGCGGGCCATTGAGCAATTGGTCGAACTGCAGCCAGACGAAGCCCTGCTGATCGTCGATGGCGGCCCGCCCAAGTCGGTGCGGGTTGGGGCCCTGCGCCCCGGAGATCGGCTGCGACTCCTGCCCGGCGACCGAATGCCCGTCGACGGCGTCGTCCGGGAGGGTTGCTCGACAGTGGATTGCTCTGCGTTGACCGGAGAAAACCTGCCGCTGCGGGTGGAACCAGGCAGAGAACTGCCTGCGGGCAGCCTCAATCAGGAGGCCCCCCTGGATCTGGAGGTGCTGCGGTCCGGGGCCCACAGTGCCCTCGCTCGCATCGTCCAGATGGTCAACCAGGCCCAGGCCCGCAAGGCGCCGATCCAGGGCCTGGCCGATGCCGTGGCCGGACGCTTCAGCTTGGCTGTTTTGCTGCTTGCAGCCGCCACCTTTTTGTTCTGGTGGCAATGGGGCTCCCGGCTCTGGCCTTGGGTGCTGATTACCCAAGGCGCAAGCGGCCATGGAGGTCATGGCATGGCAGACGGGTCCCTCTCTCCCCTGGCCCTGGCGCTGCAGTTGGCCATTGCCGTTCTGGTGGTCGCTTGCCCCTGCGCCCTGGGGCTGGCCACTCCCACCGCCATAACCGTTGGCCTGGGCTTGGCTGCCCGTTCGGGTCTCCTGTTCAGGGGGGGTGATGCCATGGAGGCCGCGGCGGGGCTGAAAACCGTGCTTTTTGACAAGACCGGCACCCTCACGACCGGATGCCCCCTCGTCACGGCCGTGACGGTATCTCCACTGGGTCCAGATGGGGGGTTGGCTTTGGAGGGAATCACATCAGCAACGGATTCCCGGATGAGCGCCGATCGCCTGGTCCAGCTGGCGGCCAGCCTGGAGCAAGCCAGTCGCCATCCCTTCGCCCACGCCCTTCACCAGGAGGCCCAGCGCCGCCAACTTCCCCTGCTGGACCTGGGGCCCTCGGAAGTGGTGCCTGGGGATGGTCTGGTGGGGAGCCTGACTGGGGTGGCAGCCAAGCTCAGGGTGGGTCGCCCTGAGTGGTTGGCGGCCCAGGGTGTCCTCGGGGTTGCGTCGACGATGGCCAACGGGTCCCAGAGCGGGGGATCCCTGCTGGCGGTTGCGGCGGACCAGGTTCTGTTGGGCTGGATTAGCTTGGAAGACCGTCCCCGGAACGAGGCCCTCTCCACTTTGGCGATCCTGCGGGCCCAGGGTTTGCGTCTCGGTCTGCTCAGTGGTGACCGCCAGGGCAGCGTGCAGAGGCTGGCGACCGAGGTCGCTTTGGCTGCTGATGAGTTGGCTTGGGATCTGCGACCCGAGCAGAAGCTGCAGCGGATCCTTTTGGCCCGAGAAACGGGGCCGGTGGCCATGGTGGGAGACGGCATCAATGATGCTCCCGCCCTCGCCGCTGCCGACCTTGGTGTGGCCATCGGCACTGGCACCCAGATAGCCCAGGAAGCGGCCGACCTGGTCATTCTCGGAGATCGGCTTGGGAGCCTGCCCATGGCTTTGGACCTCTCCCGTCGCACGATGGCCAAGGTGCGCCAAAACCTTTTCTGGGCCTTTGGTTACAACCTGCTGGTACTGCCGATCGCGGCTGGTTTGTTGTTGCCCTTTCAAGGCATCAGGTTGACGCCCCCCCTGGCTGCTTTGCTGATGGCAATTAGTTCAATCACGGTTGTTCTCAATGCGGTGCTGCTTCAGGATGGCAGCCGCACCAAGGGAGGGGGCCCACCGTGAACGCTGAGGCGCCGATGGGCACCGGCTTGAACCGAGGCCGATTTGTGGTGCTGGAGGGGGTCGATGGGTGCGGCAAGACCACCCAGCTCCAGGCCCTGCGCCAATGGCTGCCCAGCAGTGGACTGATGGCCCCCGGGGCCCGTTTGGTTGTGAGTCGAGAGCCGGGGGGGACGGCCCTGGGTCAGGCCTTGCGGCAGTTATTGCTGCATCCGCCCCAGGAGGTACAACCCCTTTCCCGGGCCGAATTGCTTCTCTATGCGGCCGACCGCGCCCAGCATGTTGAAGCGCTCCTGGTGCCGGCGCTGGAGGCCGGTGATTGGGTGCTTTGTGATCGCTTCACTGGATCCACAGCCGCCTATCAGGGCTATGGCAGGGGTTTGCCCCTGGCCCTGATCGACACACTGGAAAGCCTGGCCACAGGCGGTCTCCAGGCCGATCTCACCCTCTGGCTGGATGTGCCCCTCGCCGAGTCCCGCCGCCGCCGTGGCGGCCGACCGGCCGATCGCATTGAGGCGGCGGGGGAGTCCTTTCTGGCCCGGGTGGCCGCTGGCTTTGTCACCCTGGCCGCCCAGAGGGGCTGGACCCGCATTGAGGCTGGGCAGCCGGTGGCTGCTGTGACGGAGTCCTGTTGCGCCGCCATTCGTCGATGCGTCCCTTCCAACTGATTGATCCCCATCTCCTGGCAGATCCCCTCGGCCAGGGTCACGGGCGCCATTCCCTGGAGTGGTTGCGCCATGGGCTCCACCAGGCCCTTGGCTTGCGCAGGGTTGATGACCCAGACCCTGTGGAGGTTCTGGCCGGGTCCCTAGCCTCACTTGATGTTCTCCGGCGCTTGCCTTGACCACGGCGCTTCATTCGCTGCAGCCGGGGAGATGAACGACGTTTCCGCGCCCCCCGTTCCTCTTTTTGCTGACCTGCTGGGGCAGGATCTGGCCATCCACTTGCTGGCGGCGGCGCTGCGGTCTCGCCGCCTGGCGCCGGCCTATCTGTTCGCCGGTCCCGATGGGGTGGGCCGGCGACTCGTGGCGTTGCGATTTCTGGAGGGGGTGGTGGCCACCAAACCCGCCAGCGCTGGCCCAGTTGCCGCCTTGGATGCCCTGGCAGGGGATGCTCGCATTCGGCGTCTGATGGCCCAGGGAAACCACCCCGATTTGCTGTGGGTGGAACCCACCTTTCAGCACCAGGGCCGGCTGATTCCTGCCTCCCAAGCCGCTGAGAGCGGCATCAGCCGCAAGGTGCCGCCCCAACTCAGGTTGGAGCAGATCCGGGAGGTCTCCCGCTTCCTTGCCAGGCGACCGGTCGAGTCTGGGCGCTGCATGGTGGTGTTGGAGACGGTCGAGTCGATGGCCGAGACGGCCGCCAATGCCCTGCTCAAAACCCTGGAAGAACCTGGGGATGGGGTTTTGGTGTTGATCAGCGCCGCCCCCGATCGCCTGCTCCCCACGATCCGCTCCCGCTGTCAGCGCATCCCCTTCCGCTCCCTGGCCCCAGAGCAGGTTCGGGCGGTATTAGAGGCCACCGCATCGACAGCGGCGCAAGGGGCCTCCCCGGATGGGGCCACCCCGGATTCGACCTCTCCCGATGGGGCGGCTTGCCCCCCTGATTCCCCCGTACTCCTGGAATTGGCGGAGGGCTCCCCGGGGGCCCTGCTGAACCATCGCCGGCAGTGGCAGTCCCTGCCCGAGGGGCTGGCCGATCGCCTCCTTGCCCTGGGGCCAGACCCTTTGGAATCCCTGGCCCTGGCCCGGGACCTGAGCGAAGCTCTGGAGGGGGAGCAGCAGCTTTGGCTGCTGGGTTGGTGGCAACTAGCCGGCTGGCGCCGTCGGCAGGATCCGTTGCGCTGGCGTCGGCTCGAACGGCTCAGGGCCCAGCTGCTGGGCCATGGCCAACCCCGTTTGGCCTGGGAGGTGGCGTTGTTGGAACTCGCCGCGTTACCTGCTTTGCCCTTTGGGTCTGACGGCCCGTTCGGCACTTAGACAGGGAGGGAAGCCGCCGGCCCTTGGTGATGGAGCGTCTGGAGGAGTGGCGACAACTGTTGGCGGCCGGCAAGTATTTCAAGGTGGTTTGCGGTGCCGGCCACGAGGTGGAGGCCGATGTTGAGCGGCTGGCCTACGTGTACACCCTGGCCGGTTGCAATGGTTTTGATGTCTCAGCTAAGCCGGAGGTGGTGGAGGCCTGTGGGCGCGGCATTCAGGCTGCCGCCGAGGTCGCTCCCGCCATGGGCCTGAACCTGGGGGTGCGCCCCTTCATCACGGTGAGTGTGGGCATGCCAGGGGATCACCATGTGCGCAAGGCCGTGATCAGCAGCGATTGTGTGGCCTGTGATCTGTGTATTCCGGCCTGTCCAACGGCAGCGATCACTGTGGATTTGGTCGTTGTGGACCCTCTTTGCATCGGCTGCGGGCGGTGTGAGGCCGTTTGTCCGCCGGCGGCGGCGGCGATTCGCTGGCGCCACGATGCCAAATCCCTGCGCAGCATTTTGCCGGCCTGTCTGCAGGCGGGGGCGGAAAGCATCGAACTCCACGCCGCCGTTGCCGATGAGCAGGCCACTTTGGCCGAATGGCAGGTGGTCAACGACTGTTTGCCCGATGGCCTGGTGTCCCTTTGCCTCGATCGTCACTACCTGTCAAACCACGATCTTCTGGAGCGGATCCGCCGGGCCCATGCCGTTGCCGGGAACCGCATGATGCTCCAGGCCGACGGCGTGCCCATGGGTGGGGTGGCGGGATCGGGTTGGAAGGCCACACTCCAGGCGGTGGCGATGGCGGATGTGATTGAACGGGAACTAAAGGCGAGAGATCCCCGCTTTCGGCACCTGCCGGTTGTGCTTTCCGGGGGAACCAACAGGGGGACCGGTCAATTGGCTGCCCGTTGTGGCGTCCCATTCGCGGGGATCGCCATGGGCAGCCAAGCCCGTCGTTTGGTCCAAGGGGGCCTGCAAGACATCAAGGTGGGCCGCGTGGACACCGCAATCAAGAAGCTGGTGGCTGAGGCCAGCGACATGATTAAAACCACCTTGGCAATATCAGAGCTTTGCTGAATTCAGGGCACCACATTGGCACCGTCTTTGACGCGCCGCGCCGCTGATTCGGCTGCGGCGGTGCGGGCGGCAGCCATGACTTCCGCCAGAGTCTCTACCTGCTCACCAACGGGCAGCTCCAAGCAATAACCTGCACCATAAACTGTTTTGATGAAACGAGGCTTGCGGGGTTCAGGCTCCAGTTTGGTGCGCAGATGGCGCACATGGACACGAATCGTTTCGATGTCATCGTCCGGCTCGTAACCCCAAACCTCTTTGAGAATGAGGGAAGGGGAAACGGTTTGGCCATGGCGTTGCAGCAGGCAATGCAGCAGCTCAAACTCCAGATGGGTGAGCCTGATCGGCTGGTCAAACCAAATGGCCTCAAAGCGCTCTGCAACAAGGGTAAGGGGGCCGTAGTTGAGAATTTCGCTGTGTTTGCTTGACAGCGGTGCTCGCTCGCTGCGCCGCAGCAAAGCCTTGACACGGACCATAAGTTCTTCCAGATCAAAGGGCTTGGTCAAGTAATCATCAGCCCCTGAGTTGAAGCCACTCACCTTGTCTTTGGTCCCGCCAAGGGCAGTTAGCATCAATATAGGGATTTTGGCAGTTCGTTCATCGCGTCTCAGCCGCTGACAGAGGGTTAGTCCATCCACCTTGGGAAGCATCAGATCCAGCAAGATCACATCTGGGCTGTACTGAAGTGCCAGTGCTTGCCCCTTAATGCCGTCGTCGGCGCGCTGAACATCAAAGCCACCATGTTCAAGGTGACCTGCGACCAAGTCACGCATGTCACTGTCGTCCTCGATCAGCAGGATGCAGGGTTTCATGGCAGAGATAAGGGCGCGAACCGCAACGGTGGGCAAATCTCCCAACTTTGCGGGGATTTAAAGCCATTGTCACCGACAAGACAGGTCAGTGGCAGGTCCGTTGGCCACTACTTCGAGGCTGGTTACGATCCTTCTGCCCAACATGAGGGCTTTGGATCCGCCCTTGGGCTTCTAAACCCTTGTGCTCCACTGGCCTCGTTGCAGATTACCAACGATGCAATATCCTAGGGCCAGGCTCGCAAATCTTAAGAAAATATTTGATATCAGCATTTTTATATTGAAACATCCAGCCAATTTGGCCCGGCTGTTGGCTCAAAAACCAGCCCTAATGGATTGCCAGGCTTGATCAAATCATCTACCAAGCCTCCAAAAATGGGTAAAAGCTTGGATTTGCTTAACAATTAACCCTAACTCCCCGGGCGGGATTCGAACCTGCGACCAATCGGTTAACAGCCGACCGCTCTACCACTGAGCTACCGAGGAATGGACCGGAAGGACCCGAGGGCCTGAATCTCCCAGTACCCTTGGAACCTACCCCTAAGCCTGGCCTTCGGGCAAGGGGGCCAGTTGGCTTCTCATGCTGGCGCCACTGCACCAAGGCCCTAGCCGGCCCGCTTCCATCAGGGCAGCTCCATCACACAGGTCCAGTTCTTCCAGACGGTGGGTGATCCAGAGGGCGGTCAGCGGCTTGTCTGAGCCACTGCAAAGCCGGCGGATCAGGTGCAGCACCTCCCGTTGGCTCTCGGGATCCAGCAGGGCCGTGGGTTCATCCAGCAGCAGCAGATCGGCCTGGGCGGCCAGGGTGCCGGCGATGGCCAGGCGCTGTTTCTGACCCCCGCTCAGGGTGTGGATGGGCCGTTGCTCGAATCCCAGTAGGCCGACCTGACCGAGGGCTTGATGCACCGCCAGCTGGCGGTGCATCAAGCCCATCTGCCCCCTCAGTCCGATCATCAGATCGCTGCCGCAGCTTGGCAGGAGCAACTGGTGATCGGGGTTTTGAAAGACCAGGGCGGGCCGCAGGACCGTGTCGATGCGACCCGCCTGGGGCTCCAGGAGGCCCGCGATACAGCGCAGCAAGGTGCTTTTGCCGCTGCCGTTGCTTCCCACCAGCATCCAGAGACCGGCACGGGGGATGCGCAGGTTGCAGTGACGCAGGGCCGGCTGGCCCGTTGGCCAGTCAAAGGTCAGATCCACCACGTCAAGGGGGGAGCGTAGGCAGGCCGTTGGCGCGTCCTGGAGCATCGAGATCAGCCGTCCAGGCTGAAACCCGGCCGCTTACCGCTGGCGCCGATGGCTGATTTCTCGTAAACCTGGATGGCGACAAGCTCCGTGCAAAGCAAGCTGATGCGCTTGTGTTCGTCCTTTTCACAGGTCAGCTCAAGCAACTTGGGATGGCCTGCTTCCATCGCCTGACGAATTTCCTGATAAAGCGACTGGGCTGTTGCCAGGTCCTTGCGCTGGACAGCGACCGGCATGGCGGTGAGACGGAGAGAGAGCTCGACGACGTACATGGCAAGGACTGGGACCGCCCCACTCTGGCCGAAAGCTGCGGCCTTGAGGGTGGGGAGTGGACAGGGTGGTTTTAGGGGATGGCTAGGCCGACGGGGGTAAGCGTGGCTTGTTGGCTCAGTTGTTGCTGGCGATAGGCAGCCAGTTGATCGCCAATTTGCTGGCGGACGATGTCACGGTATTCGAGGAAGTGTTCGTTGTGGGCGCATACGGCCAGATATTGCTCGGCCACGCCTGGATTAGCTATAATCATGTGTCCCAGATGGTGCCAAAATGCCCAACGGGTCGGACGGACCACTCCCTGCCGCCAGCAGACAATCAACAGGGCGCGGACGATGACCAATTCAGGCATCTTAAAAGCCGGTTTAACCCTCGGTGCACCTAACTTGAGAAAATAACGATAGACACGGTCGAGGTATTGTCGTGGCTCGTAAAGAGTGCAGAATGCATCAACATATTCATTGGCGATATCTTCTACGGGCCGGGTTGGGATGAAGTTCATCAATGTGGTCTGATTGATGTTGCCCCCATCGGCAATCAGACGACCCTCTTTGTCGAGTCGGTGCCACAGGGCCGTATGGGGCAAGGCCTGAAGCATGGCAAAGGTGGTTGTGGGAATGCCGGTCTGTTCGGCAAATGCCACGATGCGTTGGCCGGCACCGGCTTTCTCGCCATCGAAGCCGATGATGAAGCCAGCAATCACCCGTAGTCCGGCCTTGGTCACTTTATCTACCGATTCGTGCAGAGGGGAACGGGTATTTTGAAATTTCTTTGTCAATGAAAGACTTTCAGCATCTGGAGTCTCAATGCCCATGAAGACGGCGGCAAAATTGCAGGCCATCATCAGGTCGATCATCTCGTCGTCGTCGGCGAGGTCAAGGGAGGCTTCTGTATCGAAGCGAAAGGGGTAGCCATGTTCTCTTTGCCATGATTCAAGGGCTGTCAGCAAGAGTTTGACATTGCGCTTATTGCCAATGAAGTTATCGTCAACCATAAAGATTCCGCCTCGCCAGCCTAGGTTGTAAATCACCTCAAGTTCGGCTATTAGCTGTTGGGGCATTTTGGTACGGGGTTTGCGTCCGTAGAGCACGATGATGTCGCAGAACTCGCATTGAAACGGACAGCCCCGCGAGAACTGCACGCTCATGGAGTCGTAGGCGCCCAGTTCGAGCAAGTCGTAGCGCGCAATCGGAGTCAGGCTGACATCGGGCTTTTCACCATT
>CAMDWF010000027.1 GCA_945878795.1 Synechococcus sp. UW140 | reverse complement strand
TGTTGCGGGTTTTGTCCCGGCTGAGACCCAGTTGCTTGGCGATGGAACTCAAGCTCATGGGTTCGCCATTTTCGATGCCGTAGCGCATCCTCAGCACCTGGCCCTGCAGTTCCGGCAGCTGCTCCAGCAGTGCCCGCAAATCCCCCTTCAGGCATTCCATCGCCACCACCTCATCCGGCAGTACCCCATCGCCAGCCAGCAAATCCAGCAATTCCGTATCCTCCCCATCCCCCACCTTCGTTTCCAGGCTCACCGGCTGCCGCGCCCGGCTCAAGAGGTCCTTCACCTCCTCCTCCGGCAGTTCCACCGCCACCGCCAACTCCCCCACCGTGGGTGTCCGACCCAGCTCCTGGCTAAGTTCCCGCTGGGCCTTCTTGAGCTTGTTCAGCGTCTCGGTGATGTGGATCGGCAGGCGAATCGAGCGACTCTTCTCCGCAATCGCCCGGGTGATCCCCTGGCGGATCCACCAATAGGCATAGGTCGAAAACTTGTAGCCACGGGTCGGATCAAACTTCTCCACCCCCCGCACCAGACCGATCGTTCCCTCCTGGATCAAATCCAGCAGTTCCATGTTCCGCTTGGTGTACTTCTTCGCCACGCTCACCACCAGGCGCAGGTTCGCCGCCACCATCCGCTCCTTGGCCCGCCGCCCCGCCTGCAGACGACGGCGCAGCAGCGCCGGGCTCAGGCCCGCCTCCGCCGCCAGCATCTCCTGGGAAGGGGGCTCGCCACCGGCCCTGATGGCCAACTCCTCCCGCAGCTCCTCAAGACCCATCAACTCCTGCACTTGACGGCCCAGCGTGATCTCCTGCTCGTGGCTCAACAAGGGCACACGGCCGATGTCGCGCAGGTACGAGCGCACGAGATCGCCATCAAGGGGGGCCAGGAGGCGTTGACGGGCCGGGGCCGGCGGCGGGTCTTTCAACAGGGGATCTTTGGACAGGGGGGCGGTCGACAGATCGAGAGGAAGCGCGAGGAGCACGGGGCCTTTGCCCAACGATGTGTAAAGCCTAACCTAAAGAAGTGTGAATTTCTCTCATTGTTGGCTCGATCGGCAGCCTGCACCTCAGCCGCTGCCAAAGCGCACCAAAAGCCAGGAGGCGGTGCGCAAATAAATGAAAACCCCCGCCACGTCAGTGGCCGTGGTGATGAAGGGCGCCGACATCAAGGCCGGATCCAGTCCCAGGCGGGAAAAAAGCAGGGGCAGGGCGGCACCTGCGGTGGCCGCCAGGGTGGTAATTGCCACCAGGCTCAGCCCAGCCGCCGAGGCCACGAGCACGCTGCCGCCCATCTTCCAGGCCCAGGGCACAACCACCAGCGCCATCAACACCCCCAGCAAGGCCCCGGCCTGGGTCTCCCGCCCCACGACGCGCCAGGCCCCCAGGCTCTGTAGCCGTTGGGTGCTTAGACCCCGAATCACGACGGTGGAACTCTGGGCGCCCACATTGCCCCCTGTGCCGATCAACAGGGGAATGAATGCGGCCAGCATCACCACCTGCTTGAGCACCCCCTGCTCGGAGGCGATCACCGCCGAAGTGCCGGTATTGGCCACCAGCAACACCAGCAACCACACCACCCGCCGGCGAGCAACGGTGAAAAGGCCGCTGCGGAAATAGTCATCGTCATCGCCCGCTTGAACGGCGCCAGCGGCATAGAGGTCACGGGTGGCCTCTTGCTGGATGACATCAATGACGTCATCCACGGTGATGATGCCCACCAAACGCTGCTCCCGATCCACCACAGGCACGGCCAGAAAGTCGTAGCGCTGTATCACCCGAGCCACCTCCTCCTGGTCAGCCTCGGTGGCAACACTGACTACTTCTCGGGTCATGACATCCCCCAGTCGATCATCTGGATCGGCCGTCACGAGATCGCGCAGCGACAGGATGCCGGTGAGGTGGCGCGACGCATCTGTGATGTAAAGGCTATAGACCGTTTCCGTATCCTTCGCCCGTCGCCGCACGATGTCGAGGGCCTGGGCGGCACTGTGAAATTCCTTGAGGTCAATGAATTCATTGGTCATCAACCGACCCGCCGTTCCCGAGCCATAGCCCAACATTTGGGCGGTGACCCTGCGCTCGGCGGGGCTTAGCCGCGTGAGTAGGTCGCGAACAACCTTGGCAGGTAGTTCATCAAACAGCCGCACCCGATCATCCGGGGACATCTGCTCCACCAGTTCCAACACCTCGCCGGAGCGCAGGCGCTCGATAAGGCTCTGCTGCACTTCCGAATCGAGATATTCGTAGACCTCGATCGCCCCATCCTTGGGAAGCAAGCGGAAGGCCAGCGCCTGGCGGGTCTGGGGCAGGAGGCCGATCGCCTCTGCCGCGTCCACCGGCTGAACCGGCTGCAGCAACAACTTGGCGCCGTCGTAGTTGCCAGCCTGGAGAAAGCTTTCTAGCTGGCGCGCCACCACCTCGGCCACAGCGGAACCTTCTACCATCAGCACTGGAGCCCGCTGAGGCAGTCTATGGGGGCGGGCCAGACCCTTAGATTCCCATCTCTACCAAACAAAGCTGAGATGAGCGTGAACGTTACCGATGTGGTCGTCACCACCGCCAGTGGGGCGCCGCAGCGATTGGGCGATCTAGCCGGCCAAGTGCTTTTGGTCGTCAATGTGGCCAGTCGTTGCGGTTTCACCGCCCAATACGAAGGCCTGCAAAAACTGCAGGAGACCTTCGGCGACCGCGGTTTCAGTGTGCTGGCTTTCCCCTGCAACGACTTCGGTGCGCAAGAACCCGGGGAACTGGAGGAAATCAAAACCTTCTGCAGCACGAACTACGGCGTCACCTTTCCGCTTTACGCCAAGGTCCACGCCACTGGAGCAACCACGGCCCCTTACGACACCCTCATCCAGGTGGAACCAGCCGGTGATGTGGCCTGGAACTTCGAGAAATTCCTGGTTGGCCGAGACGGCACCGTGATCAGGCGCTTTAAAAGTGCCGTCAAGCCCCAAGACCAGGATTTGGTTGGTGCCATCGAAGACGCCCTAGGCGCCTGAGGGGCCGGGTCAACCCTGCTGCAGCCAACCGCGCCTGGCCCGATCTCCCGGGCCCCGGGTCGCCACCCTCAACCATCGTTGACCATTGGGGGCCCGCCAGGCCCGCAGCAGGGTCAGGGGCAAGCCTGCTTCGAGAGCCACAAGCACAGGTGCCTCCTGTTGGGGGGCACAGAGCAGGGCCACGCCGATGGGGCTGACCAGGGGTTCGTCGGTACATTCTCGGCGACGCACCTCAAGGCCGCGGGCTTGGGCGCCACCGGCGGGGAGTCCGGCGGGGGCCAGCAAGGCAAAACCCAACAGGGCCGCCCACTGCCAAGCCGATAGAGGTCGCGAAATAAAGTGGGTTGGGCGGGGAAGGAAAACCGCAGCAGACTGCATCAGGGCCTACTTCAGATATCGAGCTGGGCGAAATCAAGGTCGGCACTGTGGGCTTCGATAAATGCCCGCCGAGGAGCAACCTTGTCGCCCATCAAAATGGTGAAAATGCGGTCGGCCTCGGCGGCATCTTCGATTTCAACCCGCTTCATGGTGCGGGTGCCAGGATCCATGGTGGTTTCCCAGAGTTGCTTCGGCATCATTTCTCCAAGGCCTTTAAAGCGCTGAATGGTGTAATTGGCCTTTTCGCCGAAACCGTCAAGCATTTTTCTGAGATCGGCTTCATTATAACAATATGCATGATTTTTGCCCCGCTCTACCTTGTAAAGAGGAGGGCAGGCGATATAAATATAGCCGCCTTCTACCAGGGACTTTTGATAACGATAGAAAAATGTCAACAATAAAGTACGGATGTGGGCGCCATCCACATCGGCGTCAGTCATGATAACGATGCGATGGTAGCGAAGGTTTTTTTCGTCAAATTCCTCCCCTTTGATTCCCAGGCCAAGGGCCGTGATCAAGGCCTGGATTTCAGTGTTCTTATAGATTTTGGAATCATCCGTCTTCTCGATATTCAAGATTTTGCCGCGCAGCGGCAAAATCGCCTGAAAGCGCCGATCCCTACCCTGCTTGGCCGAGCCGCCAGCGGAGTCCCCTTCAACGATATAAATCTCTGACTCGCTTGGATCCCTGGAACTGCAATCCGCCAGCTTGCCCGGCAGGGTTGAACTTTCCAGCACCGACTTGCGTCGCACCAGCTCGCGGGCACGCCGGGCGGCTTCAGCGGCATTAAAAGCCTGAATGGCCTTCTCAAGAATCAGATCGATGACGGTGGGATTGAACTCGAGATACACACCCAAGGCCTCACCCACCAAAGTATCGACGATGCCACGAACTTCCGTATTGCCGAGCTTAGTCTTGGTCTGGCCCTCAAACTCTGGATCGGGCACCTTGACCGACAGCACTGCGGTCAAGCCCTCACGTATATTCTCGCCGGCAAGATTCGTATCACTGTCTTTACGCTTGCCTCGCTTCTTGGCGAAGGCATTCAGCGTGCGGGTCAGGACCGTCTTGAGACCCTCAATGTGGGTGCCGCCATCCACGGTACGAATATTGTTGGCAAAACCTAGAATACTGTCTGAATAGGCATCAACACACCACTGCAAAGCCGCCTCGACCTGGACACCTTCCTTTTCAGCATCAACGTAGATAATCTCTGGATGCAGGGGATCCTTCTCGGCATTCATATAAGCGACATATTCCTTGATGCCGCCCTCATAATAGTAAATCTCCTCGTGGGGGCTGCCATCGGCTTCAAGCGAATCGACCCGTTCGTCTTGGAACTGAATCCTGACACCTCCATTGAGGTAGGCCAATTCCCTCAGCCGCGCCGAGAGAGTGTGGTAATCAAAGACAATGCCCAAGCTGAAGATCTCGCTATCGGGCTTGAAGCGCACCTGCGTTCCCGTGCGTTCCGGATCGGTGGCCGGTTCCGCAACCAGGGTGCCAATGGGTATGCCCCGCTCAAAACGCTGGCGGTGCTTCTGGCCCTGGCGATGGACCGTCACCTCCACCCATTCACTCAGGGCGTTGACCACGGAGATGCCGACGCCATGGAGCCCCCCGGAAACCTTGTAACCCCCGGACCCGAACTTGCCGCCGGCATGGAGCACGGTGAGCACCGTCTCCAAAGCGCTGCGACCGGTGCGGGGATGGATATCGGTGGGAATGCCGCGGCCGTTGTCGGTGACACTGGCGGAGCCATCGGCATGGAGCACCACCTCAATGGCGGTGCAGTGGCCCGCCAGGGCCTCATCAACGGAATTGTCCACCACCTCGTAAACAAGGTGGTGAAGTCCGCGCGGGCCGGTGGTGCCGATATACATGCCAGGTCGCTTCCGGACCGGTTCCAGGCCTTCAAGCACCTGAATCTGTTCGGCGCCGTAGGCGGCATTGACCTTGCTGGCGTCGCTCATTCGGGAAATCCTGCGGGCAGCCGCTTCAAGGCCCGAAAGGCCTCTGCTCAAGGTTCACTCTACCACTGGGGGCCCCAGGCGCCAGCCAGGGCCCGCTGAGGGGCGATTCAAGACCTGGATGCAATCCCCCCGCCAATGCGTCTCCGCAGGGGCCCGGCCAAAGTGGCTAGATGACCGACCCCTCGCCCCCCCTCGTCATCGCCCTGATGGGCCCAACGGCGGCGGGCAAGACAGCCCTGGCCCTGGAGTTGGCCGAAGACCTTGACCTGGCAGTGCTTTGCATCGATTCTCGCCAGCTCTATCGCCAGATGGCCATCGGCACCGCCCAACCCTCCGCCGCTGAGCGAGCCCGGGTACGTCACGAGCTCCTCGACCTGCGGGATCCAGACCAGCCCATCAACCTGCAGGAGTTCACGGTTCTGGCCAGGGAAGCCATCGCTGCGGAGCACCGTCGCCGCGGCGCCGCCCTGCTGGTGGGGGGCAGCGGCCTCTACCTCCAGGCCCTGCTGCAGGGACTGAGCCCACCGGCGGTCGCGCCGCAACCGCAACTGCGGGCCCAGTTCGGGGCCCTGGGTCAGGCCTGGTGCCATGGGCTGCTGGCCGGCGCTGACCCCGCCTCAACGGACCGTATCGCCGCCGCCGATGCGGTCCGCACCCAGCGAGCCCTGGAGGTGCTCTATGCAACCGGGCGGCCGGCCTCCCAGCAACGCCACCGGCACCCCCCGAATTGGAGGGTGCTGGAACTGGGACTTGATCCCCCAGACCTTGGCGAGCGCATCAGCCAGCGTACGGCGCAAATGTTTACAGCGGGCCTGGTGGCCGAAACAGAGGCCCTTGTGGCCCGCTACGGAGCCGACAGCCCTTTGTTGCAAACAATTGGATACGGAGAAGCAATCCGCCTGCTGGCAGGCGAAATCGACCGCCAGCAGGCCATCGCCCTGACTGTCCAGCGCACGAGTCGATTGGCCAAGCGCCAGCGCACCTGGTTCCGGCGCCAGCACCGGCCCCATTGGCTCCACGGTGCGGATCTGGCGGCGCAAGCGCGTCAACTGGCGCAGCAAGGTTTAGGGTGAAGGTTAACTCGCCCCTGTGAATGCCTCCCCGTCCCCGTTTTGATCGCCGCGCTCCCGTGCGGGAGCTGCCCAACATCAACGACCGCATCAGTTATCCCAACCTCAGGGTGGTGGATGCCGACGGGAGCCAACTGGGAGTCATTACGCGTGAGGCCGCCCTCGACGTGGCCCGTGACCGCGAGCTCGACCTTGTTTTGGTGAGCGAAAAGGCCGATCCACCGGTCTGCCGGATCATGGATTACGGCAAATACAAATTCGAACAGGAGAAAAAAGCCAAGGAGGCCAAGAAAAAGTCGCACCAGACCGAAGTCAAGGAGGTCAAGATGCGTTACAAAATCGATTCCCACGATTACCAGGTACGGATCGGCCAGGCCGTTCGCTTCCTCAAGTCCGGCGACAAGGTCAAGTGCACGGTGATCTTCCGCGGTCGGGAAATCCAGCACACCGCCCTGGCTGAGCAGCTTCTGTTTCGGATGGCCCAGGACCTGGCTGAAAATGCCGAAATCCAGCAGCCACCCAAGCGAGAAGGTCGGAACATGATCATGTTCCTCAGCCCCCGTCGCCTGCCAGGGGGCAAGGTCGTGGCCAAGCCGTTGGGCAAGGTCGACGGCAAGCCAACCGAGCTGCGCACAATCGAAACCAGGGTCATCGAGACCAAGCCCAGCCCTGCCCTGGTACCGGAAGACTCAGAAGTGGCGACCCCCGCCTCCTGAAGCCTGGGCTGAATCGTTGCCCCGGTCAGGTCCAGGGTCTTGGTTCAGCGCAGGGTTTCGCCAAAGAACGTCAACATTTCACCCCAAGCCAGGGCCGCAGATTCGGGGTGGTGGTCGGCGCGCTGGTCACAGAAGAAACCGTGGCCGCCTGGCACAAGCAACAAACGATGGGGCCTTAGACCGCTGGCTAATCGGCCTGCATTGGCTGAAGTCAATGCCTGCTCCAGGGCCGCCACATCCTGGGGAGGTATCAGGGCATCTTCCCTCCCACAGACGCACAGCAGCCGGCCTCGCACCGCTGCCACCTCGTCCAGGGTGGGTGGGCCACCCCCGGGACGCCCAGTGGCCACCCCTGCGCCGTAGAAGTCACAGGTGGCGGCAATCCCCGCCAGGCTGGCGGCCAGCAAGGCAACATGACCGCCAAAGCAAAAGCCAAGGCAACCGATCGGGGCCCCTGGGGCCCCGGCGGCCCCCAGGGAGCCTTGCAGCCAGCGCCCGGCTTGGCCCAGATCTTGCAATAGCTCCGGCGTCCTGGTGAGCTCCTTGTGGGACCTCCCCTCGCCCAGGGATTCGGGGCTGTAGTCGAGGTCCAATGCGGGGGCGGTTCGACTGAACAGGGGCAGGGCCAGGGCCCCATACCCTTCACCCGCCAAGCGATCGGCCACACCCCTCACCCAGCCATTCACCCCGAACACCTCGGGCAGCACCAACAGGCCGGCCCGGGGCGTTCCCGAGGGGGGCGCCCACCAGCAGCGCATCGGCACCTCCCCAGGGCGCTGCGGGAGGATCGAAACCCAGTGGCTCTCAGCAACGGCAGCGACGCGCAGGGGGACGGTCAAGGACACACCGGGCAACCGGCACATGGTCGTATGCCAACGGGGCAATTGTCACCGGGACCAAAGCTCCTTAGGGTGGCCAGCAGACCATCTGGCCCACGGCGTGCGATTCCACATTCAGCAGGAAAGCGACATCCCGGCTTCGACGCAGCTGTACAACCAGATCTGCTTCGCCATTGCCGCCCGTCACTACCCCCCAGGGCACCGGCTGCCAAGCACCCGCCAATTGGCCATGCAGACCGGCCTGCACCGCAACACCATCAGCAAGGTCTATCGCCAACTGGAGACCGATGGGGTCGTCGAAGCCATGGCCGGATCGGGCATCTACGTGCGCGACCAGCAAAAACCGCGGGAAATCAAGCCGCCGCCGGGCTTGCGCAGCAAGACCCTGCCCGATATTGATCGGGAGGTGCGCCAGAGCATCGATGGCCTGCTCAACGCCGGCTGCACCCTGCAGCAGGCCCGCGAACTGCTGACCCAGGAGGTGGATTGGCGACTGCGTTGCGGCGCCAGGGTGCTGGTGTCGACCCCAAGGGAAGATATCGGCGCCTCCATGCTGATTGCCGAAGAGCTGGAACCCAACCTGGACGTGCCCGTGGAAGTGGTACCGATGGAAGAGTTGGATGCCGTGCTCGAAAGTTCCAGCAATGGCACCGTGGTGACCAGCCGCTATTTCCTGCAACCCGTGGAGGAGATCGCCCAGCGCCACGGGGTGCGCGCCGTCCCGGTGGATCTCAACGATTTCCGCCACGAACTGGATTTGCTCAAAGAGCTGCGCTCTGGGAGTTGTGTGGGGCTGGTGAGCATCAGCCCCGGCATCCTGCGGGCCGCCGAGGTCATCCTGCACTCGATCCGGGGCAATGAGCTCTTGGTCATGACGGCCAATCCCGATACCAATAGCCGTCTGCTAGCCCTGCTGCGGGCCGCCAGCCACGTGCTCTGCGATCGGCCCAGCTTGCCCTTGGTGGAACAAACCCTGCGGCAGAATCGGGCCCAGTTGATGCGTCTACCGGTGGTGCACTGTGCCCGCAGCTATCTGGGCACCGCCACCATCGACCAGCTACGCAAGGAGATCGGCCTTCTGGCGGTCTGATGAGCTCTTTCACCACCATCTTCGAGGCGATGGCGGCCGATCTGGCCATCATCAAGGAAAGGGATCCCGCGGCCCGCAGCACCCTGGAGATCCTGCTCTGCTACCCGGGATTGCATGCCTTGGTCATGCATCGCATCAGCCACCGTCTCTGGCGATTGCGCGTTCCCCTGGTGCCACGGCTGCTGAGCCAGGTGGGAAGGTTGTTCACGGGCATAGAAATCCACCCGGGCGCCCGCATCGGCCAGGGCGTCTTCATCGACCATGGCATGGGGGTGGTGATTGGCGAGACATCGGTCATCGGCGACCACTGCCTGCTGTACCAGGGGGTGACCTTGGGCGGTACGGGCAAACAGCACGGCAAACGTCACCCAACTCTCAAGCAGAATGTGGTGGTTGGTGCCGGTGCCAAGGTGCTGGGAGCGATCACCGTGGGTGCCAACACCCGCATTGGCGCCGGGTCCGTGTTGCTGCGGGATGTGGCCTCCGACAGCACAGTGGTGGGCATCCCCGGGCGCGTCATTCACCAATCCGGTGTCCGCATTGATCCCCTGGCCCACTCGGCCCTTCCCGATGCGGAAGCCAGCGTGATCCGGAACCTGATGGAACGCATCGACAACCTCGAAAGCCAGGTCAGCCAGTTGCAGGGTTGCCTGCGGGAAGTGGCGGCGGGGCGCCCCCTGCTGGAGGCCTGCGCCGGCAAGGCGCAAAACCTGCGTGATCGGGAAATCCTGGAATTTTTGGGCGAGGGGCTGACACCACCATCCGCCGCGTCCTGACCAACCGAAAGGCACCCATTAACGTTGCCTGTTGCGGGGGCGAACCAAACCACCATGGCCCATCTGCTGATCACTGGCGGTGCTGGCTTCATCGGCAGCCACGTCTGTCTGACACTCCTGGAAGCGAGCCACTCGCTGGTGGTGCTCGACAACTTTGAGGGCAGCTCAGCGGAACCCCTGCATCAAGTGGCCGCCCTGGCGGGTGTGGGCCCTCTGGAACGGCTGACTACGGGCCTCTGGGGCACGCCGGGCGAACCGAGACGACTGCTGCTTCTGCAAGGGGACATCCGCTCCAGTGACGATTTGGAAAGGGCCTTCATGGCCTCCAGCACGGCCGTGGTGGAGGCGGTGCTGCACTTCGCCGGCTTGAAGGCGGTGGCTGAATCCGTAGCCGAGCCTCTGCGGTACTGGGATACAAACGTGGCTGGAAGCCGCTGCCTACTCCAGACCATGGCCCGTCACAATTGTCGGACGCTGGTGTTCAGCAGCAGTGCCACCCTGTACGGCTTCCCGGAATCTGTGCCGATTACGGAGAGTGCGCCGGTGCGTCCGCTCAACCCATACGGGCACACCAAGGCGGCCGTGGAGCAGATGCTGGCGGACCTGGCGGCCAGTCAAGCCGGCTGGCGCTTGGCCAGGCTGCGTTACTTCAATCCCGTCGGCGCCCATCCCAGCGGCCGCATCGGCGAGGCCCCCCTCGGCCAACCCAGCAACCTCTTTCCCCTGATCAACCTGGTGGCCCAAGGACAAAAACCCTGCCTAAAGATTTTCGGCAGGGACTGGCCCACGGCCGATGGCACCGGAGTACGAGATTACATCCATGTCATGGATCTAGCCGAGGGCCACCGGGCAGCTGTGCAGAGATTGCTCAGCACCCCTCCCCAACTGCTCACCCTGAATCTAGGGAGTGGCCAGGGCCATTCAGTGCTGGAACTGGTGCGGCTTTTTGAACAGGTGACCGGCCGGCCCGTGCCCTGGGAGGTAGCCGATCGGCGACCTGGAGACAGTGCCTGCAGCATCGCAGACCCCTCCCTGGCCAAAAAAGTACTCGACTGGGCAACAACCCGTAGCCTCGCGGATATGTGCCGGGACGGGTGGAGGTGGCAGGGGGGCCACCCCCACGGCTACAAAAAGAGCGGCGAAACAGTAGGGACCTGAATTCAAGCCGAAGCCATTTCCTGGGGCACCTGGGGCTGGAACATAAACATCGAGTAGATAACGTTCCGGCGCATCTGAGTCATCATCTCCAGGAACATATCATAGCCCTCATTCTTATATTCAATCAGGGGATCCTTCTGGCCGTAGCCCCGCAGTCCGACGGATTCCCGCAGGCCATCCATGGCCTGTAAATGTTCGCGCCAAAGGGTATCGATCTGTTGCAGCACAAAAAATCGTTCTGCTTCGCGCATCAGGCCGGGGCGCACCTGATCAACCTGGCCTTCCTTGATGTCATAGGCGTTACGCAACTGCTCCTGTAGAAAGGCCTTGAGTTCATCGATGGAAAGTCCCTGGAGCTGCTCGGGCTGCAGATCCTGGAGAAGGTAGATGAATTCCTTAACCTTGTCCAGGAGACGGGTCAGGTCCCATTCTTCTGGCGGCAGGTCGGGATTGACATAGGCTTCGACAATTTCGTTGACCGTTTTTTCTCCAAATTCAATAACTTGAGACTTCAGCTCCTTGCCCTCCAGCACCCGGCGCCGCACGCCATAGACGGCTTTGCGCTGATTATTCATGACCTCGTCGTATTCGAAGACCTGCTTACGAATGTCGTAGTAATAGGTTTCGACCTTCTTCTGGGCCCCTTCCAGGGAGCGGGTCAGCATGCCCGATTCAATGGGCATGTCCTCCTCTACGCGGAAAGCATTCATGAGGCCAGCCACCCGATCGCCGCCAAAAATTCGCAGCAGGTTGTCTTCTAACGAAAGGAAGAAACGCGTACTGCCTGGATCCCCCTGACGACCGGCCCGACCGCGTAACTGGTTATCGACACGCCGGGATTCATGGCGTTCTGTGCCGATGACATGCAAGCCACCGGCCCCACGGACCTGCGCCTCCTCCTGGCGCACCACCAGGTCGTATTCGGCCTTGACGCGGCCGATCATCTCCCGCATCCAGATGACTTCCGGGTTGTCCGTGGGTGCCTTTTCAGCCGCCTGGGCGATGCGATCCTCTAGTTCAAGCACCGTGAGGCTGCGCTCACCCCAGGTGTTGACCAGGTGGCTGGCCAAAGCCGATAGATCACGGTCGGTCTCCGACGAGAGGGCACAGGGGAAAAGGGTTCCCAGGGCCCTGGCCTCGCTGGGGGGCAGGGCAGTGGCGAGGGTGGCCTCGGCCCCGAACCCGGCGGCGGGCAAGGCCGAAGCGGGCAAGGGAACCGGGGGCAGATTGCTTTCGTCTGGACGAACCAGGCGATTTAACAACACCTCGCGCAACTTGAGACGGGCCATGTAATCGCTGTTGCCACCTAGAATGATGTCCGTGCCCCGTCCAGCCATGTTGGTGGCGATGGTGACGGCTCCGGCGCGACCGGCCTGGGCGACGATTTCAGCCTCCCGTTCCACATTTTCGGGTTTGGCATTAAGCAAGTTGTGGGGAATCTGCTGCTCAGCCAGCAGGCTGGAGAGCAATTCAGACTTCTCAACGCTGGTGGTACCCACCAGAACAGGGCGACCACTGCGATGGATTTCGGCCGTCTCCAGGGCGACCGCGCGCCACTTGGCTGGCTCCGACTTATACACCTGATCGGTCCAATCGGAGCGGGAGCGAGCCCGGTTGGTGGGCACCACGGCCACCTCGAGCTTATAGGTTTTTTCAAATTCCACTTCTTCGGTCTTGGCGGTGCCAGTCATGCCGGCAAGACGCGGATAGAGCAGAAAAAAGTTTTGATAGGTGATACTGGCCAAGGTTTGGGTTTCAGGCTGGATAGGTAGCTGCTCTTTTGCTTCAATCGCCTGATGCAAACCATCACTCCAGCGGCGACCGGGCATGACCCGGCCAGTAAATTCGTCTACAATCACCGCATCTGAGCCGCGAACGATGTAATTGACATCGTTAACGAAAAGCTCCTTGGCTTTAAGAGCATTGTTGATAAAATGGGCCCAGGGATCCTTCGGATCAAATAGATCTTGTACCCCAAGCAGCTGCTCGGCTCTGGCATAGCCCTCATCAGTAAGGGTAACGTTCCGCTGTTTCTCATCTACTTCATAATCGCCCTCTGGATCAATACCGTCTTTACCCATTTCGGCAGAACGAATCAACTGACTGGCAATTTCCGCTGCCGCTCGATATTTTTCCTGGGGACGTTCAACCTGCCCAGAAATAATCAGAGGCGTTCGAGCTTCATCGACAAGAATCGAATCGACTTCGTCAATAATGCAAAAATGGAAATCGCGCTGCACCACTTCGGCGATGTCATTCGCCATGTTGTCACGCAGGTAATCAAAGCCCAGCTCTGAGTTCGTGGCGTAAGTAATGTCGCAGCCATAGTTGCGCTGCCGCTCGGCCGGCGCCATTTCTTGCTGGATCAAGCCAACGGAAAGCCCCAGGAAGCGGTGCACCTGACCCATCCACTCGGCGTCGCGCCGGGCGAGGTAATCATTAACAGTAACCACATGAACCCCGCGCC
>CAMDWF010000026.1 GCA_945878795.1 Synechococcus sp. UW140 | reverse complement strand
CACCCAGGCCCAGTGGCGGCAAGTGGCGAGCTGGCAGCCGGCGCCAGGAGACCCTCCCTGGGAACGGCCATTGGATCCAGACCCTTCCTTTTTCAAGGGCGATTTGCCCGTGGAGAATCGGCGCCCGGAGCACGATCGGCTACCAGTGGAAAGCGTGAGCTGGTTTGATGCCCAGGAATTCTGCCGCCGCCTGAGCCAGCGCACGGGCCGCACTTACACCTTGCCCAGTGAAAGCCAGTGGGAATATGCCTGCCGGGCGGGTACAACCACGCCCTATGCCTCTGGGGCCACCCTCAGCCAGCGGCAGGCGAATGTTGCCAGTTCAGGCACCACGGAAGTGGGTAGCTTTCCTGCCAACGCCTGGGGTCTGCACGATATGCATGGCAATGTGTGGGAGTGGTGCCTGGATCACTGGCATCACGGTTATGAAGGAGCGCCAGCGGATGGCAGTGCCTGGTTGAGCACGATGGAGCAACAGAATCAATCGTTCACCAAGCCAGTGCAGAACGTTAACGATGATTCCGAACCAAGGCTGCTGCGCGGCGGCTCCTGGGGCAACTACCCCAGGCTCTGCCGCTCGGCTTACCGCTCCCCCCTCCCGCCCGACGATGCCGGCGACGACGTCGGTTTCCGTGTGGTCTGCCTCCCCCAGGGCCCTTCCCTTAACCCTTAATCCCTCAACACTCGGCTGTTTCTTGACTCTGGCTGTTGGTTTGCGGCTATTGGTTATCGGCTGTTTTGGTGTGGCGCCGCAGGAGCCAGCAATTTTCCTGCCTCTCCGCCTGCGTCTGCCATCCACCAGCCAGCTCACCGCCGAACTTCCCGGCTTCGAGGCTTGTCTCGATCTGATCCGCCGCCAATGCCCCATCTTCCTGAATCCCTCATAACCTGAATTCACCCATCCCGCAGGGCCCCCATGCTCACCCTGCCCCGCTCTCTCGCCTTCACGCCTTCCCAGTTTGCCGAGGTGTGTGCGGCCAACCCAGAGGCGGTGCTTGAGCTTGCTGCCGATGGCACACTTATTGAGATGACCCCCACTGGCGGCAGCACAGGTGCGCGCAACAGCCGCCTGGTGGCTCGGCTCGAAAACCTGGCGGTGGCCGCCGATCTCGGCTGGATCGTGTTCGACAGCTCCACTGGCTTCCTGCTCCCCGTAGCCGCAAGGCTTCTCCGAAGGAGTTGGCTCCGTACGCAGCCCCGACGCCAGCGTGGTGCGGCTGGATCGTTGGCAGGCGTTGAGCGAGGCCGAGCGGGAGTGCTTTGCACCCATCTGCCCGGATCTGGTGGTGGAGCTGGCCAGCCCCTCCGATGAGCTCGAGGTCTTGCGCCGGAAAATGGTGGCCTACATGACCAACGGCGCCCGCTTGGGCTGGCTGCTGCTGCCGCAACAACGCACGGTGGAGGTGTGGACGGCTGCGGAAACAGCCAACTCTCCCCTTGTGCTCAACGATCCAAGCCGGCTGGAGGCGGGCCTGGAGTTTCCCGGCCTGGTGATTGATCCACGCCGGATCTGGGAGGTCTGAGCGCGCCGCCCCGGGCCAAGGCGGCTTGATTTTTCAGTTATTCATGCCATACCTGCTTCCCCATCTTCCAGTGGCCTTTTGCCGACACGCCGCTGCCGTTGCTGTTCAGAGACCCTCAGCTGCCGGCAGGCGCCGGCAGCACCTTTAGGGTGGATTGCTGGATTGCCAGGGCGCCTGAGATTCATGATCCCCACATCCGATCTCCATATCGTTGATACCCGCCCTCTGGTGCCGCCGGCGGTGCTGCACGCGGAGCTGCCGATTACCGAGACGGCCGCCCGCACCGTGCAGTGCGCCCGCGAACGGATCAAGGCGATTTTGCATGCGGGAGATCAGCGGCTGCTGGTGATCGTCGGTCCTTGCTCGGTTCATGACGTGGCGGCCGCCCAGGAGTACGCCGCCGCCATCGCCCAGGCGCACCACCAGTTCAAGGATGACCTGGAGGTGGTGATGCGGGTGTACTTCGAGAAGCCCCGCACCACCGTGGGTTGGAAGGGCCTGATCAATGACCCCCATCTCGATGGCAGTTACGACATCAACACCGGCCTGCGCCGGGCCCGCAGTCTGCTGTTGCACCTGGCCGAGCTGGGCCTGCCCGCCGCCACCGAGCTGTTGGATCCGGTGGTGCCCCAATACATCGCCGACCTAATCAGCTGGACCGCCATCGGTGCCCGCACCACCGAAAGCCAGACCCACCGCGAAATGGCCTCGGGGCTGTCGATGCCGATCGGCTTCAAGAACGGCACCGATGGCAGTGCCAGCACCGCCATCAACGCCATGGAGGCGGCGGCCAAACCGCACCATTTCCTGGGCATCAGCCAGCAGGGCAATGCCGCCATCGTCAGTACCACCGGCAACCCCGATGGTCATCTGGTCTTGCGCGGCGGCAAGGGCGGCCCCAACTACGGGCCTGAGGCCGTGGCCGCCGCCGCCGCCCAGCTGGCCGCCGAGGGCCTGCCCGCCCGCTTGATGGTGGATTGCAGCCATGGCAACTCCAACAAGGACTACCGCCGCCAGGGGGAGGTGTTGCGCCAGGTGGCAGCACAGGTGGTGGGCGGCTCCCGGCATGTGATGGGCGTGATGCTGGAGAGCCACCTGGTGGAGGGCAGTCAGAAGATCCCAACCGACCTCAGCCAGCTCACCTACGGCCAGAGCATCACCGATGCCTGTATCGCCCTGGACACCACCTTGGCCTTGCTCGAAGAGCTGGCGGGGGCGGTGCGTACGGCTCGCCAACAGCATCTGGTGACGGTTTGATCGTCCAAAAGCTTGGCGGCCATACGGGGCCAACTATTTTTTGGCACTCTTAGATCGCAAGTGCTAAGTAGTGACAAGCACGGTGAGATGTTCTTGGTGGACATCTTTGACGTTGACCCTGCCTAAGGTGTGCATCCCACCAAACCATGGGGCTGGGACATGGCCTACTTGCTTCAGTTCTGCGGACTTTCGGATCCGCTGCAGATCTTCTATCTCGAACAAAGGCATGCCACTGCTGATGGGCTTGGACCCTCCTACGCAGGCTTCCGGCCGTTCCAACTCGATGCCCTGTTGGACTGGGCCCTGGAGTCAGCCCATAGCCGTCGTTGGGATGGGGAGCTGATTAGCCATACCGTTGTGGAGGTCTGGATGGAGCGGGCCGAGGTGATTCGCCAGTGGCAATTACGCCTGCGGGACGAACCCGCCGATCGCCTGCTGGTGGCCGGTCTTGGCAGCCAGCAGGACTGGATGCATCGCTGTGAGCAATCCCTGCACGCTTAAGTCCCAGCCGCCAGCCCCAACCGCCAGACCGCCAGCTCAGCCCCCAGCCCACCAGCGCCACAGGGCGGCCACCGCCAATGGCACGCTGAGGTTGTCGATTCCCAGCCAGGCCACCTGCTCCAGGGCGGTGGCCAGCACCGCCATCGCGGCCAGGGTCCCCAGATCTGGCGCGGTCGACCCCGATGCCAGGGCCAGTTGCCTCACCAGGGCGAGGGCCCCCAGGCTGGCCAGGGCCATGGTGCTTGTGCCCAATAAGGACCGTTTCTGCCCCCACACCTGCCAGCTGGGTGAAGGCCATAGGGGCCCGATAAGGCCGGCGAGTCCATCTCCGCAGGCCATCACCAGCACCCCCGCCGCCACCGCAGCGGCCTGGGCCGGCCACCAAAGCAGCAGCAACAGCACGATGGTGGCCCCATAGGCGATGGTGCCGTAGCTGCGGCGATCGACATCTTCGATACCCGGAAGTATCCGGATGCGGTGGTTGAGGGCCGCCAGCACGGTGACGAGTCCCGCGACCGGAAGGGCGATGCGGCGATCGATACCCAGCCCCCAAGCGATCAACAGCACCGGGCCGCTGCCGATGTGGACCACCTTGCGGCTCCATTCGGGTTGGTCGGGCCAGCGCCGACGCACCAGCAGGGCCGTAGTGCACACAAGAGTCAACCAGGTGACAACAGCCCCGATTCCAGGCAGCTGGCGCCGAATCCATTCCGGCTCAAGCGCCATAGCTACGTGCACCGGATTTTCAGGCCGCTTGTTGCCTGTTGCTGAGCAACCGCAGCTTCATGATCGCTTTGGCTTCCAGCTGGCGCACGCGCTCCCGGGAGACGTTGATGATCCGGCCGATTTCGGCCAGGGTCAGCGGTTCGCTGCCCTCAAGGCCAAAGCGCAGCCTTAGAATTTTTTGCTCCCGTTCATTGAGTTGGGCAAGCCAGGCCCCCAGGTGTTCTTTCTGCAACAGGCGATCCATCGAGTCGAGATGCTCGTTGCTGCCGGGATCGGCGATCAGTTCGCCGAGGGTGCTGCGGTCCTCCTCGCCGCGGGCGTGGGCATCGAGGGAAGCGCAGGGGGTGCTTTGGGAGATCAATTCTTCCAATTCCTCGGGAGTCATGCCAATGGCATGGGCCACTTCGAGGCGGTTGGGCTGGCGACCGAGGCGGTGCGAAAGCTCGCGGGTCACCCGCCGCATGCGGGATAGTTTTTCGCTGACGTGGATCGGCAGGCGAATGGTGCGGGCGCTGTTATCAATGGCGCGGGTCATGCCCTGGCGGATCCACCAATAGGCATAGGTGGAAAATTTGTAGCCCATGCCGGGGTCAAACTTGTCCACGGCCCGCTCCAGGCCAATGGCCCCCTCCTGGATGAGATCGAGCAATTCAAGGCCTTGGTTTTGATATTTCTTTGCCACGCTCACCACCAGGCGCAAGTTGGCGGCCATCATGCGATCACGGGCCCGTTGACCCATGCGAATCTGGCGTTTCTGCAGGGGAGTGCGCTGATCGTTGGCCAGAAGTTGCAGCGGTTTGGCGGACTGGACATGGTGGGCCAGCTCAATTTCCTCGGCTGGTGTCAGCAGCGGCACCCGGCCGATGGTGCCCAGATACCAGCCGATGGCATCTGGGCTAGTGCGGCTGGTCGTTCGCTGGCCGCCCGAGCGGGCTGTCGCCCGGCTGCGGGCTGGTTTGGTCTCGTTTTGTTGGTTTGGGCTGCCGCTGTTACCAGCGCTCGCTTCGCCCCGTGCATCGCTTTTAGCGCGCAGCAGAGCGAAAGCGGAATGCAGAGGTGTCCCCATCACCCCAGGCCTCCGATTGAATTTGCGGGGAATATAGCACCATTAGGAAAGTGCTTTTGTTCAGAATCTGGGGATTGTTGGTGTGAAGCGATGCGCTTTTCTGTGTTTTGGCTGCCGATTAAGCTGTCAATCCACCCCGCCAGCGATCCATCAGGGTTCTTTGCACCATTTGGCCAGTCCCTTCAAGAGGGCGTTGGTGGAAACTGCCGTCGCTGCACATGTGCCAGGCTCCGCTGTCGTCGAGGTAAAGCTGCAACAAGCCTTCTAGATGGCCCTTCAAGCGCGGATCCTCCACCGGGGCCACGGCTTCGACACGGCGATCGAGATTGCGCGGCATCCAGTCTGCACTGCCGATCAGGAGTTCGGACTCGCCACCGTTAGCAAACCAAAACAGGCGTGAGTGTTCGAGAAAGCGGCCGATCACACTTGTTACGTTGATTGTTTCGCTAACGCCTGCCAAGCCAGGGCGCAGGCAACACATGCCACGAATGATCAAGTCGATCTTGACCCCTGCCTGGGAGGCTTCGTAGAGCAGGGCGATGATCGCCGGATCCACCAGGGAATTCATCTTGGCCCGCAGGTGGCCACCGCGGCCGGCTTTGGCATGGTCAATCTCGCGGCGGATTCGGTCTTCCATGCCTCGCCGCAAGGTGACAGGAGCCACGAGCAATTTGCGGAAACTTTGCTGTTTGGAGAAGCCGGTGAGATAGTTGAACAGCTCGACCAGATCCTGACCGAAGTCTTCATCGACCGTGAGTAGGCCGATATCGGTGTAGAGAGTCGATGTTTTGGAGTTGTAGTTGCCGGTTCCCAGGTGCACATAACTCCGCAAGATTCCCTTCTCGCGGCGCACCACCAGCAGCACTTTGGTGTGGGTTTTGAGTCCGAGCACCCCGTAAACCACATGGACCCCGGATCGCTCCAGTTCGCGGGCCCAGTGGATGTTGTTGTCTTCGTCGAAGCGGGCTTTGAGTTCGACCAGGGCCATCACCTGCTTGCCGTTTTCGGCGGCGCGAATCAGGGCCGCTACCACCGGCGAATCCTTGGAGGTGCGATACAGGGTCATCTTGATCGCCAGCACCGAGGAGTCGTCGGCGGCCTGATTGAGAAATTCCTCCACCGAGGTGGTGAACAGGTCGTAGGGGTGATGAAGCAGCACATCGCCCCGGCGGATCACAGAAAAAATGCTTTGAAATTCCTCCTGCTTGATCGAGCCGTCCTCCAATTGGCTGCGTTGGGCCCGCAACAACGCCGGCACCGTCCGCCCCTGATAGGGCTCATCCTTTAGCTGGGGCAGGGGGATAGCCAGCAGGCTCATCAGATCATCAAGGCCGAGGGGACCGTTGATGCGATAGAGATCCTCGCTCTCCACATCCAGACCTTCCATCAGCAGCCGCACCATCTCGTCGGGCATCTCATTGGCCACCTCCAAACGCACCACCTCACCCCCCATGCGGCGCTTGCGCAGCCCTGCCTGCAGGGCCTCCATGAGGTCATCGGCCTCCAGATCCCGCAGTTCGAGGTCGGCGTCGCGGGTGATGCGAAAGAAGTAATGGCCTTCGATCGTCATCCCCGGGAAGAGGTGCTGCAGATTGAAGGCGACCAGCTGCTCGAGGGGCACCACCGTGAACAGGGCCCCGGGGCTGCGCGTGCAGAGCTCGGTGGGAATCGGCACAAAGCGGGGCAGGATCTTCTGCGGCACCTTGACCCGTGCGAACTGTTGTTGGCCGGTGTCTGGATCACTGACCAGGGCCGCCACATTGAGACTGAGGTTGCTCATGAACGGGAAGGGGTGCGCCGGATCGACGGCCAGAGGCGTCAAGACCGGAAAGATGGCGCGGCGGAAATAATCATCGGCCCACTCTTTTTGTTTCTCGTTAAGGCGGCTGTAATCGAACAGGTGGACGCCGTATTCGGATAGCGAGCGTTTGAGGTGCAGGCGATAGTGCTGTTGTTGTTGATCGAGCAGTGGTCTTAACTTTGTTTGGATGGCCTCCAGCTGCTGCAGCGGGGTCAGTCCGTCATCGCTGAGGGTGGTAAGCCCCGCTTCCTGCTGGGACTTGAGCGAGGCCACCCGCACCATGAAGAATTCATCGAGATTGTTGCTGAAAATGGCGCTGAATTTGGCCTGCTCCAATAGGGGTGTGTGTTCGTCGAGGGCCTGGGCAAGGACGCGCTGATTAAAATCGATCCAGCTCAGTTCCCGGTTGATATATAGCTCGGGTGGCACGCTGGATTTCGTCATTGCTGGAACTTTCGTTTGGGGGCTGAATAGTGGAATTAACGTAGCAATCTCAAGCCGTTGATTGGTGTGACGGGCTTGCTTGACCGGGTAGCCCCCCGACCAGTACCCCCACCACCAACATCAGGGCCAGTCCCACCCAGAAAGGACTGCGTTGGCCGATGGTCTCGAAGGCCAGGCCCGCCAGCGGTGGCCCTAGGAACCCGGCCAGGCTTTGAAGGGCTTGCATGCTGCCCAGGGCGGCCCCCTGGCCCCCGGCCTCCAGGCGCCGCGAAACCAGGCTGCGCAGGCAGGGGGTGACAAGTCCGGTGCCCAGGGCCAACAAGGCCACACCACCGAAGACCAGGGGCACCGCCGTCGTGCGTTGGGCCAGGGCGATCAGCAAAAAGCCGACACTGACAAACCCGACCCCCGTCAGGGACAACCTGCGTTCGCCAAATCGGGCCACCAGGGGCCCGATCAGCCCTCCCTGCACCACCGTGGCCACCACACCCACCACTAAAAAGGAGAGGGCGGCAAGCCCCGGGCCCCAAGCGAAGGCCTGGCGCAGAAACAGCACCAGCATGGCCGTGAAGCCATTGAAGGCCAGGAAGAACAAAAAGAAAGCCAGGGCCAGCAAGCGCACCTGGGATTGGCCCAGGATGCGACCGATCTGGCTCAAGGGTTGCAGCGCCCTGCGTCTGGGCAAGGGCAGGCGCTGGGAGGGGGGCAGGGTTTCGGGCAGCAGCTTGAGGACCACCACCAGGTTGAGCAGCGCGAAAGCCGCCGCCAGCAGCAACGGCAGGGTGAGGCTGAAACGGGCCAACAGCCCTGCCAGCGCGGGCCCCAGGATGAAGGCCAGGCCGAAGGCCACCCCCAACAGCCCGAAGGCCTTGGCCCGTTGTTCCGGTGGGGTGATGTCCGCGAGGACGGCGGTGGCGGTGGCGGCGGTACCACCGCTGAGTCCATCGATGAAACGGGCCAGGAACAGCAAACCGAGGGGCACGCCGGCCGCCAGGGCCTCGGGCCAGAGTTGGGCCCAGGGCAGGATCAAGGTGGCGGCAAACAGCGACAGCCCCAGGACCGAACCCGCCACGCAGGCGGTGATCACCGGCTTGCGACCAAAGCGGTCGCTGAGGGCGCCGATCAAGGGGGTGCCGGTGAACTGGGCCAGGGCATAGGTGCCAGCCAGGGCCCCCAGGGTGCGGCCATCGTTGCTGAGCCCGGCCAGCAGGTAGGGCAGCAGGGGAAACACCATGCTTTCCCCGAGCCTGTCATTGAGCAGGGTGAGAAACACGCTCAGCAGGGTGGATGGGCGCTGCCAGCGCAAAGGGAACCTGCGATGCCCTTCAGCATCCCATGGGGCCCCTAATCACTGGTAGACGAAATCACTGGTAGAACGGTCCTACAGGTAAGGGATTGAGGCGTGTTGCTGGCCGCCACCGGACTGCTGCTGGTGTTTTTTCTGGCGGCCCACCTGGGGGGTGTGACGCTTGCCTTGGTCGATCCCCGGGTTTTCGAGGCTTGGAGCGCCAGCCTGCACAGCTGGTGGCCCCTTCCCCTGCTGGAAGCGGCCTTGGTGGTTTTGTTCCTGCTCCATCCCCTCAAGGCGGCGGCCAAGGCAGTGGCCAATGCCGCCGCCGCCCCTCGGGTGCAGGCGGGGCGCCGTAGCCGCCGGGGCGGTGGCCTGGAAGCGCTGGCCGCCCTGGCGGCTCGCACCAGCCCCTGGAGCGGGGCGCTGTTGCTGCTGTTTCTGGTGGTGCACCTGGCCCAGCTGCGCTGGGTGCGCCCCCCGGCCGGGGGCGAACTGGCCGCCGTGATGGGGGTGCTGGCCCAGCCCCAATGGTGGGCGCTTTATGGCGCTGCGGGGCTGGCGTTGGGCCTGCATCTGTTTCAGGGGGTTGAGGGTGCCCACCGCAGCCTGGGGCTGTTGGATGGGGCCAACGCGGGCCTGCTGCGCTGGCTCGGGCGCCTGGTGGCGGTGCTGCTGGGGGGCGGTTTCTGCCTGGTGAGCCTGGCCCTGGCCTGGGGGGCGCAGCCGTGAATGCAACCGGGAGTGCAGGGGGCGCCACCCGCCACGATCCCCGAGGGCCGACCGGTCCGTTGGCGGGCGCTTGGCAACGCCATCGCCAGGATTTGCCCCTGATCAGTGCGGCCCAAAAACGCCAGCTGCGGGTGTTGGTGGTGGGCAGCGGCCTGGCGGGGGCTTCGGCGGCCGCCTCCTTGGCGGAACAGGGCTACATGGTCAGCCTGGTCACCTATCACGACAGTCCCCGTCGGGCCCACTCGGTTGCGGCCCAGGGCGGCATCAACGCCGCCAAGAATTACGCCAACGACGGTGACAGCGTCACCCGCCTGTTTCGCGACACCGTCAAGGGGGGTGATTTTCGGGCCCGGGAGGCCGGTTGTTTTCGCTTGGCCGAGCTCAGCACGGCGATCATCGACCAGTGCGTGGCCCAGGGGGTGCCCTTCGCCCGCGAGTACGGCGGCACCCTGGCCAACCGCAGTTTTGGCGGCACCTTGGTGAGTCGCACCTTTTATGCCCGGGGGCAGACGGGCCAGCAGTTGTTGTACGGCGCCGTGCAGGCCCTGCTGCGGCAGGTGGAAGCGGGTCGGATTGACTTGCTGCCCCGCCGGGATCTGGTGGAGTTGGTCCTCGTCGATGGCGTGGCGCGGGGGGTGGTTTGCCGGCACCTGGTCAGCGGCGAATTGGAGACGTATACAGCCAACGCCGTGGTGTTGGCGAGCGGTGGTTATGCCAACGTCTACTTCCTCTCCACCAATGCGGTGAAGAGCAATGTAAGCGCCCTCTGGCGGGCCTATCGCAAAGGGGCTGATTTCGCCAACCCCTGCTTCACCCAGATCCATCCCACCTGCATCCCCAGCGGCGACGCTTACCAGAGCAAGCTCACCTTGATGAGCGAGAGCCTGCGCAATGACGGGCGGGTGTGGCTGCCGGCCCTGCCGGCCGATGGCCGGGAGCCGCAGGCGATTCCGGAGCACGAGCGGGATTATTTCCTGGAGCGCCAATACCCCACCTACGGCAACATGGTGCCCAGGGATCTGGCCTCAAGGCGGTCCCGCGAACAATGCTTGGCGGGCCATGGGGTCGGGCCAGGGGGGCGGTCGGTGTATCTCGACCTGGCGGAGGCCATCGCCCGCGACGGCAAGGCAGCGATCGAGGCGCGCTACGGCAACCTGTTGGAGATGTACGAGCGCATCACCGGCCAGGATCCCCTGGTTACGCCGCTGCGGATCTACCCCGCGCCCCACTACACGATGGGGGGGCTGTGGGTCGATTACCACCTGATGAGTACGGTGCCGGGCCTGTTTGTGCTGGGGGAGGCCAATTTCTCCGAGCATGGCGCCAACCGCCTGGGGGCCAGCGCCCTGATGCAGGGCCTGGCCGATGGTTATTTCATCGCCCCTGCCACCATCACCGCCTGGCTGGCGGGCCAGCCCCAGCCCGAGGTGGGGCCGGACCATCCCGCCTGCCGCCAGGCGCGGGCCGAGGCGGAGGCCCGCATTGCGGCGTTGCTGGCGCCTCGGGGCGCCCCCCGGACGCCGCGTCCAGTGGCTGGCTGGCACCGGCAACTGGGCCAGCTGATGATTGATGCCTGCGGCATCAGTCGCCATGGTCCCCGCTTGGAGCGGGCGATTGCCGAGGTGGAGGACCTGCGCCAGGCCTTTGCCGAGGAGGGCGGCGTGGCTGACCTGGGGGCCTGCCATGAATCTGCCGCTCCAGGCGCTGGCCGCGGCATCAATGCTGAGTTGGAGAAGGCATTGCGCCTGCAGGATTACTTCGGCCTGGCCGATTTGATGTTGCGGGATGCCCTGGCCCGGCAGGAATCCTGCGGGGCCCATTTCCGCCAGGAGTACCAGAGCGCCGCCGGCGAAGCGCAGCGCGATGATGTCCGTTTTGGCCATATTGCCGCCTGGCAATGGCGTCCGCAGGGGGCGCCCCAGCGCCAGGTGGAGCCCCTGCAGTTCAACGAAATCACCCCCAGCCAGCGCGATTACCGATGAGCCCGACTCTGAGTCTCACCTTGCGAATCTGGCGTCAGCAGCAGCCCGGGGCGCCGGGACGGTTTGAAACTCACCAGTTGGAGCAGGTGAGCGCCGATTTGTCGCTGTTGGAGGCCCTTGATTGGCTCAATGAAAGGCTGATCGCTGCCGGTGAACGGCCGGTGACCTTTGAGCACGATTGCCGCGAAGGCATCTGCGGCAGTTGCGGCTTTCTGGTCAACGGTCAGGCCCATGGCCCCCAGGCCGCCACCAGCGTTTGCCAGCTCTATCTGCGCCGCTTCCGCGATGGCGAGGTGCTTGTGCTGGAGCCCTGGCGGGCCCGGGCCTTTCCCCTGCTGCAGGACCTCAGTGTCGATCGCTCGGCCCTGGATAGGGTCTGGGCGGCGGGCGGCTATTGCTCCGTGAACACCGGTCAGGCCCCGGAGGCCAACGCCCTGTTGGTCGGCCGTGAGCAGGCGGCCAGTGCCTTTGACACCGCCACCTGCATCGGTTGCGGTGCCTGCGTGGCCAGCTGCCGCAATGCCTCGGCCAGCCTGTTTGTGGCGGCCAAGCTGGCCCACCTGGGCCAGCTGCCCCAGGGCCAGAGCGAACGTCAGCGCCGCGCCCTGGCGATGACCGAGCGCATGGCGGCCGAGGGCTTCGGCAGTTGCAGCAACCAGCTGGAATGTGAGGCGGTTTGTCCCAAGCAGATTTCAGCCGATTGGATTAGCTGGATGAATCGCGAACTGCGGCGGTAGTCAGCCCGCCCAGATCTCCTCCAACTCCACCGCCAGGCCGGGGAACTGGGGATCTCCATCGAGGCGGGTAGCCGCTTCGAGCCGCCGGGGCTGGGCCGGAGCATCCGCCAGCGGCCCCCAGATCTCCACCGCTTGTTCTGCCGGAATCAACAACCAGCCCAGGCGGGCGCCGTTGCGCTGGTAGGCGGCCATTTTCTGGCGCAGGGCGGTGAGGCCACGGGTGCCTTCAACTCCTTCGGAGAAGCCTGCGGCTACGCTGGGAGTTGCAAGCTCGATTACTAGATCGGGGCAGAGGGGAGCGAACCCGCGGCGCTCGGCGTCGCTGAGGGCCTGCCAGCGATCGAGGGCCACCAGGGAGGCATCGGGCCTGAGTACGGAGTTATCCGGCAGGCGGAAGCCGGAAGAGCTATCGAAGAGCTTCAGGGGCAGGCCGCTGGCCCGCAGCGACAGGCCAAGCTCGACAAGCAGTGAGCCATTGCGGCCTCCAGTTTCGCTGCCAGTGGCGGTCATCAGGATCAGGGAACCATCGGCGGCCAGCTCCAGCACCGCCTTGGGATTGGCCACGCACAGCTCAGCAAATTGCTCGGGATTGAAGCGCAGGCCAACGCAGAGCGAGGCGGGCAGATGGAGCGACTCCGGCAGTCCGGCGCCCCATTTCTGGCCGGACGGGATCTCCAGGGGGCGGGGCGGAGCGAGCATGGGCCCGGCAAGTGCAGGGTTTCAGGCTAAGGGCGATACCAGGAGCTGGTCGCACAGGTAGCGATCAGTCGGTTGGCGCATCCGGCCAGCCGGGACGAGGAAGCCCGCAGAGGGGTGTGGGGTCGCTCGGCAATCAGGGTCACTTGGCCGTCAAGGGTCGCTGGAAGGGGGCGTCCCCAGAAGGCCACGCCCCTAAAGGGTTACTGCATGTGCCCATCGCCCCACCGCCCCTTCCACCTGCTTGGCCTGGTGATCCTTGGCACCTGCCACAGCGCCGGACCGCGCAATTCGTCGGCATTGCCACCCAAAATGTGGGGCGAGAACGAGAAACGCTGCGCCAAAAATGCTTACCCTGGACAGCGGCAAAGACCTCAAGCACCTAAAGAACCTCTGAAAAACCCGTTAGAATAGGGCCACGTCCAAGGTTAAGACTGGAAACGGATGACCATCTCCCTCCAGCTGGGTTTTACGGATTACGAGCAGACCTACGCCAAGAAGAAGACGCGTCGGCAGATCTTCCTCGATGAAATGGAAGCAACGCTCCCTTGGTATTCCTTCTAGCACTCATACAGCCTGTGTACTACAAGCCCACGGCCAAGGGTGGGCGACCTCCCTTCTCTTTGGAGGTGATGCTGCGCATAGCAGCGTCCCGTGGAGTGGTGTAAGTCAGGAGGAGCAGCCCCGGCGTAGCCGGGGCTGACGGTTCGCCTCCATCAGTTCTCTGCTGTTGCAATGGGTGGGCCGGTCTGTGACCCTGTTTGGAGCACTACCAACAAACCGAACACAGACCATGACCCTCACCCATAATGGCGCCT
>CAMDWF010000025.1 GCA_945878795.1 Synechococcus sp. UW140 | reverse complement strand
GCTATGAATGCCTGGCGGTGCAACTGGAGAGTAGCGCTTCTGCTGGTGGCAGAGGTGGAAATGGGAGCTTGGATCGCCAGCGGCAGTTGGAGACGGTGTGGAAGGATCTGCGGGGGGTGTTGGTGAGGTTGTGATGCTGCCTTGAGCAGGGCGCATTAGTTGTTTGCTTAAAAAAACCCCCGCTTACGACGGGGGCTGGGAGAACAAATAAGGGGATTCTCAGTTCATGGAGAAGGTCTTCAAGCGGGTAGAGAATTTACGCAGCTTGCGGATGGAACCGAAGGCGGCACCAGCGCCAAGGATGGGCAGCGGGGCGGGGACTTGACTGAATTCGTTGCTCAGATTATCAAAAGTACCGGCACTCCATGTATCTTTTACATAAAGTACTTTGCCAAATGCTGGACCCATATCAGCGTTGTTCGCGGTAAGCAGGAGAGTATCTATAGGATTAAGAATTGTATCAGTTACTACATCATAGCCAGTACCATAAACTTTAGTTGCAGAGGTGCCACCATCACGCGCTGAAATGAAATTAACAAGATTAAAATCATCCATAAAGCTTTCGATTTTATACGTCAGACTACCCCCATCGCTGTCATCTGGATTGAAGTCTAAATCAACATGCCATGGTGTTACAGGATCTGAGGGTTGGTATGAAAATTCTAGGTCAGAAAGAGTTGGAATGCTGTTCCAGGCTTTCAATGTGAGTTGTTTGTCATTAAATAGTACCGGAGTCTGTTCATTTACTGTGCATGCGCCATTAAATAAACAGCTATATCCGCTAGTAGTCGGAGTCCAAGCCGCCTGCGCCGAACCAGCGCCGAGGGTGGAGAGGGCAGCGCCGCCCAGCAGGCCTGCGGTGAGCAGAGCCTTGGAAAGCGTTGTGGTGTGTTGATTAATCTTAAGCATGTTGACTGAAGGCAATGATGCGAAGGGATGGTCAAGAAAGACTTTACGCCTGTTGAAAGATTCGGAACGGCGTTTGTTCATTGAATGTTTGACTTACAAGCTTTTTGCACCCAATCCTGCCACTGATGCACTTTCGCGGCAGTGCTGATTCCCGAGCAAGTTAGCTCAGTCCCCATCAGACACATTGCAGCAACTGGCATACCCTTATTTTCTCTCATTATCATGCAGATTTTAAGTCGAGGGGCGCGATCCTTATTGGTGCGCTAAACCGCAATTAGTCCTCGAAGTGGGGGGTAGGGGGCCATGGCTCCCCTGCAGCGGGCCAGCACCCCTTGACGTTCGTAGGTTTGGCAGGCAATCGCAGCCCGCCCAATGGCCCTGGCGCCCTCCCCTGGGACAGCCCAGCCTCCAGAACAGGAGCTTGCGGCGCTGCGGCTGCCCCTCGATTTGCGGCTGAGTCCCCAACAACTTGAGCGGGTCTGCAGGGCAAATCGCGATGCGTTGCTAGAGCTCGCCGCTGACGGCCAACTGATCGTCATGAAAGCAACAGGTGGAGAAACCAGCAACCGCAACAGTCGCCTGCTCATCCAATTGGGGATAGCGTTGCATCAGGGCGATGCCAAGCTGAGGATTTTGGACAGCTCCGGCGGCTTCCTCCTAACCGATGGCGCCGTGCTCAGCACCGAGGCGGCCCTGGTGCGGGAGGAGCGTTGGCAGGCCCTCACCCCAGATCAGCGCCGAGGCTTTCCGCCCGTCTGCCCCGATCTGGCCATCTAGCTCGCCAGTGCCAGCGATTCCGGTCCCCGCGGGCTGCAGCCTCTGCGCCACAAGATGGCCGATATCTGGCTAATTGCGCCTGCGCGTCCACCTGGCTGAGAAACGCCCCTACAAGCCCCATTCAACCCTTTTTGCGCGAGAACTCAAAGAAATTAAAATAAAAATAAGTGGATATTGCCAAAAGAAGAGTAGGAGTTGGTGGTGGAATATGCCAGGAACCGGCAATAACCATCATCAGTGTTATCAAGATGCACTTACTCATGGCTGTTCCGGCAATCAGAAAAAGCTCCTGGCGTTTTTGTGGTGATTGACCGCGTTGAAATTGTTCCTTGCGGGCTAGGAAAGCAAGAATCCAATAAAGAAGTGCGATTAAAATATAAACAAATGTACGGGCAGTTGATAAACCTTGATCGGCCAAGATTGGATACTTGCTGTAGTGAAGCAGCAGCTTCACCGAAAAATGGTTGACCAGATAATAAAAAGGAGGCACCAGGCTGGCGATGAACATCAGCCAGCCGCTGCTGATGGCAAAAAGTCTTAGCTGGATCGCATCTTTCAATAGGGTCTTGTGATAAGACCAAATGTCATAGAGAATTGTAAAGACAGCAAAATAACCCAGCAAAAGGGAGCCAACCCCGATTCCCAGCTCCGAAAAAGAGTGGGAATGGTCGTGGCATTCTTTGATGGTATCAAGAATAATAAGGGGTAATTCTATTACTAATAGGGTGAGAATAATGGCATAGGTGGCATCAATTAAGCCGATCCAGCTTTCGCCAGAGGACTGCCCAACAATACGGCCGGGAATCATAACGGGCTTGTCTTTGAATGAAATATATCACTGCCTAAACCTCATCGATCGTGCTGATGGCTCCTGGCAAAGGCGATCCAGTCGAGGCAGACCAGACTGAATTCGGCATCCTTGGCCTGGTGGTTGGCTGGGCCCCGGGAGCCAGTGCCGCCCCGTCCCGGGGCCCATTGCACCCAAGGGCTGGCTACCGACGGGGGGCCCTGGCCCTGGGTTGGGCCAGGCAAGGGTCATCAAAATCGATCCAGTGAAACGGAACCAGTGACGCCATGACGCATATCTCAGGTATTTCAGGCTTGCGCCCCAAGCTGGCGAAACTATCCAGGGCCTGGCGCAGCTGGCTGGAGCCCACCAACCTGCTGTTGCTCGGCTGCAGCCTCATCTACGGCCTGATCGGCGAGCCGGTGGATGCGCTGATTCTGCTGATTTTTGTTGGCGTGATTGCGGGCCTTGATGCCCTGCAGCAAAACCGCAGCCAACGGGCCCTGGCCGAATTGGCCCGCCTATCGGCGCCCCGGGCCCACGTGCTTCGCGGCGGTGTCGTCATTGAGGTGCCTGCTGAGGAGGTGCGGGTGGGGGACGCCCTGCGCCTGGAGGAGGGGGATCGGATTGCCGCCGACGCCAGCCTCAGCGAGGCCGTGGGTCTGTGGCTGGATGAATCGCTGCTGACGGGGGAATCCCTGCCCGTGGCCCGCCAACAGCCGGGCGAGCGCATCCTGGCGGGCTCATTGGTGGCCAGTGGCCGCGGTTGGGCCGAGGTGACGGGGGTGCAGGGGGCTACCGAACTGGGCCGGCTGGGCCGCAGCCTGGCCAGCGTTGAACCGCCGCTCACCCGGCTGCAACGCCACACGCGGCGACTTTCGAGCCGCCTGACCATTTGGGCCCTGGGGTTGTGCGCCACATTGGCGGTGCTGCAGGGGGTTCTCAGTGGCGATTGGCCCCACGCCCTGTTGGCCGCCCTGGCCTTGGCCCTGGCGGTTTTGCCCAACGAAATCCCCGTGGTCTTGGCCCTGTTTTTGGCCCTGGGGGCCCTGAGATTGGCGCGGATCGGCGTGCTGGCCCGCACCCCCTCGGCGGTGGAGAGCCTGGGCAGCGCCACGGTGCTGGCGGTCGACAAAACCGGCACCCTCACCCAGAACCGCATGGCGGTACAGAACCTGCTCACCTGGCCGGCTCGCCAGCTCTGGCAGGCCGGCATGCCCCTGGAAGAACCCTTCCATCCCCTGCTGGAGTGGGCCGTTCTGGCCAGCCGCGGCGATCCGGTGGACGCGATGGAATTGGCCCTGCAACGGCTGGCCCAGGCCCACCTCCAAGGCAGCGAGCATCTGCACCCGGAATGGCCCCTGCAGAAGGACTATCCCCTGCAGAGCGACCTGCTGGTGTATTCCCAGCTCTGGCGCGATGGCCAAGGCACCTGGCAACTGGCCGCCAAAGGGGCACCGGAAGCCATCGCTTCCCTCTGTCATCTGGAGGCAAAATCGCGGCAGGAGCTGCTGGCCGCCGCCGATAGCCTGGCTAGTCAGGGCCTGCGGGTGCTGGCGGTGGCCACCGGCGTGGATGGGGTGCAGCTGCATGGGGGCCAAAGCGCCGCCAGCCAGGGAGCCCCCCCCGCTGATGTCCATGATTATTTGTTTGAGCCGGTGGGGTTGGTGGGCCTGGCGGATCCCCTTAGGGCCGACGTGCCCCAGGCGATCGCCATCGCCCGCCGCGCCGGCGTCAGGGTGGTGATGATTACCGGTGATGGCCCGGTCACGGCCCGCTCCATCGCCGACCAGGCCGGTTTACCCGGGGGGCCTGTGCTGAGCGGTCCCGACCTGGAGGGCATGGCCCCCGAGCCCCTCAAGGAGCTGGTGGCCCGGGTGTCGGTGTTTGCCCGGGTGATGCCCCAGCAGAAGCTGCAACTGGTGCGGGCCCTGCAGGCGGCCGGCGAGGTGGTGGCGATGACGGGGGATGGCGTCAACGACGCGCCGGCCCTCAAGGCGGCCGACATCGGTGTGGCCATGGGTCAGCGGGGCACGGCGGTGGCGCGGGAATCGGCCGATCTGGTGCTGCTCAATGACAACTTCATGGATCTGGTGCGGGCCCTGGCCCTGGGCCGCCGCGTCGCCGTAAATCTGAACCGGGCCCTTGGCTACACCCTCGCCATCCATATCCCCATCGCCGTTTTGGGGCTGCTCCCCTTAGTGCTCAGCAACCAGCCCCTGATCCTGCTGCCGGTCCATATCGCCCTGCTGCATCTGGTCATCGATCCAGCCTGCACGGTGGTCTTTGAGGCCCTGCCGGCAACCCCCGACCAGATGCGCCAACCGCCGCGCCCGCCGGAGGCGCCGCTGTTGGGTAAGGCCCTCTGGCGGCGCGCCCTGCTGCAAGGGGGCCTGCTTACCCTGGCGGCCCTGCTGCTGGTGTTCTGGGGGGCGGGCCAGGTGTCGCTGCAACGGATGCTGGTTTTCTCCTTGCTGTTGCTCGCCGGGGGCGGCTTGGTGTGGCTCAACGGCGATCGGCGCCGGCCGATCACGACCGTGGGGGCCCTCATCGGTTTGCAGCTCTGGCTGCTGTTGCTGGTATCCCCCGGGCTGGGGTCGTGGCTGGGCCTGGCGCCTTTGGCGCCAGGGGCAATTGCCTTGGTGGCCCTCTGTGCGGCGGCGGCTCTAGGGCTGGCGGCTGGGCTGGGGCCGATTACCGGCAGGGCCTGGTGAGCTTCGCTACCTGGGCCCCGCCGACCAGCTGGCAGCAACGGCTGATCCACGAGTTGCCGGCAAGCCCAGGATCAAATCAGGCAGGTTGGTCGGGGTTGGGAGCCCCGGTAGTGAGGGGTAGGGCCGCCGCAATCATGGCGGCCGTCACGGGGATGGTCTCCAGTTCGTCGGCGTTATCCAGGTAGGCCTCAAAGGAGCGGTAGCGCAAGATCGATGGCTTGGCGCCCTCACTGGCACAGGCGGCATGCCAGTCCCCATCGTCGGGTTGGACGGCGCTGTAGGCCAGCAAGGCCTCCTGCAGATCACCACCGTCGCCGATACCCTCACCGTGCCAGAGGGCTTCGAAAAAGGCCATGCTGGAAATCGGGTGCTGCACCCTGATCAGTCTAGGGGGCTGGGGCATGCTGGAAGCCCCGCCGCTGCGACTGCGATGAGCCTCGATCAAGCCAGGGCCTTTCTGGCGCGTATGCAAAATGAGCCTGACCTTAAGCAGCAGACCCTGGCCGCCGCCACCGCCGATGATGTAGCCAGGCTGGCCTGCAAGCTTGGCTATCAATTCTCTGGCGACGAACTGCTGCGGCTCTCGGGTCAGCGGGTCGGGCGGGTCACCGTGAGCAAGCAGGATATTCCCGGTGAATACCACTGACCCTGGGACCGGAATTGGCCGTACCCGGGGCGCGCAGAACCTTGGCGATTGTCATGCCAAAGAGATCACTTTCCATGGGGTTTGGCCAATCCCCTTAAGCTTGCTTCAACCCCTAACTGGCAATGATCTTCTCCCCATTGGATCCTGCGAACACTACCGGCCAGATCGGTGGGGGCTTGGGCCAGGAACTGGAACTGCTGAATAGTTGGTGGCGTGCCGCCAACTACCTGGCGGTTGGCATGATTTATCTCCAGGGAAATCCCCTATTACGAGAACCACTACAGCCCAAACATATCAAAAATCGCTTGTTGGGACACTGGGGTTCGAGCCCGGGCCAATCTTTTATTTGGGCCCATGCCAATCGGGTGATTCGCCACCACGATCTGGACATGATTTATCTTTCCGGACCCGGCCATGGTGCTCCGGGGGTGCTGGCGCCGACCTATCTGGATGGCTCCTACAGTGAAACCTATCCTGATATAAGCGAAGATGCCGAAGGGATGGGGCATTTCTGCAAGCAATTCTCATTTCCCGGCCATATCGGCTCCCACTGAACCCCGGAAACCCCTGGCTCCATCCACGAGGGAGGCGAATTGGGTTATGTGCTCTCCCATGCCTGCGGCGCTGTTTTTGATAACCCCGACCTGATTGCCCTGGCCTGCGTCGGTGATGGAGAAGCGGAGACCGGTCCCCTTGCCACCTCCTGGCACATCAACAAGTTTCTCAATCCCATCAATGATGGTGCAGTCCTGCCCGTTCTGCACCTCAACGGCTACAAGATTGCCAACCCCACCATTTTGGCCCGCATCCCCGGGGCCGAACTGGAATCCCTGCTGCGGGGCTACGGCTGGGAGCCGATCTTTGTCGAAGGTCATGATCCGCTGCCGATGCACCGGGCCATGGCCGCCGCCATGGACGCTGCCGTGGACCGCATTTTGACGATCCGGGCTGAGGCCCGCCGCAGTGGTGTGGCCCAACGGCCCCTCTGGCCGATGATCGTGTTGCGTTCTCCCAAGGGCTGGACTGGCCCGGCCAGGGTGCATGACAAGCAGGTTGAGGGCTTCTGGCGTGCCCACCAGGTGCCGCTTGCCAATCCCCGCCAGGACCCCGAGGAATTGCGCCTGCTGGAGGAATGGCTGAGGAGCTATCGCCCCGCTGAGTTGTTCGACAGCGAAGGCCGGTTGGTGAGCGAACTCAAGGCGCTCTCGCCCCTGGGTCCGCGCCGCATGGGCTCCAACCCCCACGCCAATGGCGGTCTGCTGCGCCGCAAACTGCGCTTGCCGCCGCTGGAAACCTATGCCGTGGCGGTGGCGGCGCCCGGGCAAGTGGTGGCGGAGAACACCTATCCCCTGGGCCAGGCCCTGGGCGCAACGATCGCGGCCAATCCCCATTCGATGCGCGTCTTTGGCCCCGATGAAACCGCCTCCAACCGGCTGCAGGCCATCTATGCGGTGAGCAAGAAGGTGTGGATGGAGGAGCTCCTGCCGGAGGATGCCGGTGGCAGCGAACTGGCCCGCGATGGTCGGGTGGTTGAAATGCTTTCGGAGCACACTTTAGTAGGAATGATGGAGGGATATCTACTGACAGGTCGCTATGGCTTCTTCCACACCTATGAGGCCTTTGCCCATGTAATTGCCTCGATGTTCAATCAACACGCCAAATGGCTTGAATCCTGTTTGCACCATGCCCCCTGGCGCTCGCCCATCGGTCCCTGGAACTGTTTGATTTCTTCGACTGTCTGGCGCCAGGACCACAACGGCTTCACCCATCAAGACCCCGGCTTCATTGATTTGGCGGGCAACAAAAGTGGCGAAGTGGTGCGCGTCTATTTACCCGCCGATGCCAACAGTCTGTTGGCGGTGGCGGAATCGGCCCTGCATGAATTGAATGTCTGCAACATCATTGTTTCAGATAAACAAAAGCATCTGCAATACCTCACTTTAGAGCAGGCCCGTCAGCATGTGGCCAAGGGCATCGGCCTCTGGAGTTGGGCCAGTAACGACGACAACGGCAGCGCCGCCGATGCGCCTGATGTGGTGATGGCTTGCGCGGGCGACATACCCACAAAGGAAACCCTGGCGGCGGTGCAGATTCTGAGACGCGAAATTCCAGCTCTGAGAATCCGGGTGCTCAATGTCGTCAAACTATTTGCCCTCACCCAGCCCAGTGAACACCCCCACGGCATCAGTGATCGGGACTTTGACTCGCTGTTTACCTGTGATCGGCCGGTAATTTTTAACTTTCATGGCTACCCCTGGCTGATTCATCGCCTCACCTACAGGCGTCGCAATCACAGCAATTTCCATGTGCGTGGCTACAAGGAAAAAGGCAACATCAACACACCCCTCGAACTGGCGATGAATAATCAGATCGACCGTTTTAACCTTGTCATTGATGTCATCGATCGCGTAGACGGCCTCGGCTCCCGCGCCGCCCATGTCAAAGAGCGCATGAAAGAGGCGATTCTCAGCAATCGGGCCCATGCCCATGAACATGGCATCGATGCCGAGGAGATCCGCAATTGGCGCTGGTCCCCGGGTGCGTCTGGCAGCTAATGGCGACCTCCGCTGCGGCCCTGATTCTCAATGCCGGTAGCTCCAGCCTCAAGGCCCGCCTGCTGGCGCCGGACGGGCAGGTGCTCTGGCAGGGCCGCCGCGATGGGGCATGCGCGGCTGATGCCGAGGCCCTTTGGGGCGACTGGCTGGGGCCGGCACTGGCGCCCGTGCTTGCGTCAGCCCTTGGCTCCCCATTGGACTGCCTGGCCTTGGTGGGCCACCGGGTCGTCCATGGGGGCGAGCAGTTCGTGACGCCCACCCGCTTGACGCCTCAGGTGCTGGCTGAACTGACGGCCCTGGTGCCCTTGGCTCCGCTTCATAATGGCCCTGCGTTGCGGCTGATGGCAGCGCTGGCGGCCTGGCGACCGCAACTGCCCCAGTGGGCCTGCTTCGATACGGCCTTTCACCAGACCCTGCCGGAGGAGGCCCGCACCTATGCCCTGCCCGAGGCCTGGCGCCAGCAGGGATTGCGCCGTTTTGGCTTCCATGGCCTCAATCACCAACACATCAGTGAGGTGGTGGCCCGCCATTGGGCAGCCAGGGGGCGAACCGAGCCCCTGCGGCTGATCAGCTGCCACCTGGGTGCGGGCTGTTCGCTATGTGCAATTGCGGCGGGCCGCAGTGTGGCGACCACCATGGGTTTCACGCCGCTGGATGGCTTGGTGATGGCTACCCGTTGCGGCGCCATCGATCCGGGCCTGTTGCTGCATCAGTTGCGCGCCGGTATGGCCCCCGCCGAGCTTGAGGTGCAACTCCATAGCCAAAGCGGTCTGCTGGGCCTTTCCGGCATCAGCGCTGACATGGCCGAATTACGCAGGATTGTCGTTGCAGGCGAAAGCGCGTCGGATGACGGGCGCTGGCTCGGGGCCAGGCGGGCCATCGCCGTGTTCCGCCATTCCCTGCTGCAGGGGATCGGCGCCATGGCCGCCAGCTTGGGGGGGGTGGATGTAATCGCCTTCAGCGGCGGCATCGGTGAACACGACGGGGCCCTGCGCCAAGAAACGATCGATCGTCTGGCCTGGTTGCAGCCCTTTGAGGTGCTGGTGGTGCCCGCCGATGAAGAGGGCCTGATTGCCCGGCTTTGTCGCCAGGCCGCAGCCCGCGAGCCCCTCGTCGCCACCGACATCCACCGGTAGGGTCCCAGGGAGCCACAGCTGGGGCCCAAGAGCATGGCATTGCGATTCGTTTGGCCCCTGCACCGTCCTGCCAGGGCAGCCCCGGCTGCCGAGGCGGCGCCGCCCGCCGATGCCAATCTGTTGCTAGCTGCCCGGGAGGACCCCCAGCAGCTGCTGGCCCGGCTCAATACCAGCGCCGATGGCCTCAGCGCCCTGCAGGCCCAGTTGCGTTTAGCCCGGCTGGGGCCCAACCAAATCGCCCGGGAGCAGCCGGTTTCCTGGTTCAAGCAGCTGGTGGCCACCTTCCGCAATCCGCTGGTGGCCCTGCTGGCGGCCATGGCGGCCCTTTCCCTGCTAAGCGGCGACCGCAAGGCGGCGCTGATCATCGGCACCATGATTCTGTTCAGTGTCAGCCTGCGCTTTTCGCAGGAATACCGTTCCCTGCGCGCAGCCGAGGGGTTGCGTCGCTTGGTACACACCACCGCCACGGTGCAGCGCCATGATCCCCACCAGGACATCACACCGGGCCTGGCCGCCGACCTCGGCCTGCATCTGGAGGGGGCCGCCGCAGGGCCCCAGGAAATCCCGATTGAGCGGCTGGTGCCGGGGGATGTGGTGCGGTTGGCAGCTGGCGACATGATTCCGGCGGATGTGCGGTTGCTGCAAGCCAAAGATTTGTTTGTCAGTCAGGCCGCCCTCAGTGGCGAATCGCTGCCGGTGCAGAAACAGGCGCTGTTGCCCCAGGCCCAGTGGAGCCTGACCAACCCCCTGGAGCTGGAAACGCTCTGTTTTCTGGGCACCAATGTGGTGAGTGGGTCGGCCACGGCGGTGGTGGTTGAGACCGGAGAGCGCACCTGCCTGGGATCCCTGGCCCAGAGCGTGACGGGCCGGCGCAGCCGCACCAGTTTTGATCGGGGCATCAGTGAGGTGAGCCTGTTGCTGGTGCGCTTCATGCTGGTGATGGCCCCGGCGGTGTTTGTGATCAACGGCGTTAGTAAGGGCAATTGGGGTGAGGCCTTTTTCTTTGCCCTCTCGGTGGCGGTGGGGCTGACACCGGAGATGCTGCCGATGATTGTGACCGCGAATCTTTCCCGCGGTGCCATTGCCATGGCGCACCAAAAAGTGATTGTCAAAAATATCGATGCAATCCAGAATCTTGGCGCTATGGATATTCTTTGCACCGACAAGACCGGCACCCTCACCCAGGACCGCATCATCTTGAAACTGCACCTGGATGTAGCGGGTCAAGATTGTGCCGAAGTGCTGGAAATGGCCTACTTGAACAGTTATCACCAAACGGGGCTGAAGAGCCTGCTGGATGTGGCGGTGCTGGCCCACGGTGATTTGTAGGAGAGCCTCAAGGTAGATCGCACTTTTAGCAAGATCGACGAAATTCCCTTTGATTTTTTGCGGCGGCGGCTTTCGGTGGTGGTGGAAGAGGCCAATCACCACCATGAACTCATCTGCAAGGGCGCCGTCGAGGAGGTGCTGGCGGTCTGCCAGCAGGTGCGGCTGGGCGACCAGACCCTGGCGCTGGGCCCTGGCCAACGCCAGCAGGTGCTGGAGCTCAACGAGCGCCTCAATAACGATGGCCTGCGGGTGATTGCGGTGGCCTACAAGGAGGTGCCACTACGCCAGGAACCCTATGGCGTGGCCGATGAGTGCGAGCTCACCTTGGTGGGGCTGATCGCCTTTTTGGATCCGCCCAAGGATTCGGCCGCCGCAGCCCTGCGCCAATTGGCCCAGCAGCGGGTGGAGGTCAAGGTGTTGACGGGTGATAACGCCGTGATCGCCCGCAAGACTTGCCTTGATGTGGGGCTGGAAGTGCGGGGAGTGTTGTTGGGTGCCGAAATCGCGGCGGCCGATGACGCCACCCTGCTGGAGCAGGTGGAGACGACGACGATTTTTGCCAAGCTGGCGCCCCTGCAGAAGGCCCGCATCATTGGACTGTTGCGCCAGCGGGGCCACGTGGTGGGGTTTATGGGGGATGGCATCAATGACGCCCCCGCTCTGCGCGAAGCGGATCTGGGCCTGTCGGTGGACACAGCGGTGGATATTGCTAAAGAATCTGCCGATATTGTCTTGCTCGAAAAGGATCTCCAGGTGTTAAGTGCTGGGGTATTGGAGGGACGGCGCACGTTTGGCAATATCACCAAATACATCAAGATGGGCACCAGTTCGGCCTTTGGAAATATGTTTAGCATATTGGGTGCCAGTATTTTTCTGCCGTTCTTGCCCATGTTGCCGGTGCAGATTTTGCTCAATAATCTGCTCTATGACTTCTCCCAAACCGGCATTCCCTTCGACCGGGTCGACCCGGATTATCTGGAGGTTCCGCGCCAGTGGAAGTTGGGGAAGATTCGCCGTTTTATGATTACGATTGGCCCCATAAGCTCGTTATTTGACTATGCCACATTTGCGCTGATGTGGTTTGTGTTTTCGGCCAAAACCGTCGAGCGCCAGAGCCTATTCCAGACGGGGTGGTTTATTGAAAGTTTGCTGACCCAAACCTTGATTGTGTATATCATTCGCACGGCCCGCCTGCCCTTTATCCAAAGCAATCCCGCCCCGATCATGGCGGCAATCAGTGTGGCGGTGATGGCCATCGGCATCGCCCTGCCCTTCAGCCCTCTGGCGCCAGCCCTGGGGTTTGTGCCCCTGCCTGCAGCCTATTTTGGCTGGTTGGCGGTGATTTTAGTTTGTTATGCCTGCCTCACCCAAGTTGTCAAGACCTGGTTTGTTCGGCGCTATGGGTATAACTGAACCGGATCCGCTTCAAACCACCAATACCGCTGCCGCCACCTTGGCCTCCTGTTCTTGGCGCTCTAGGGCGCTCAGGCCATCGGCATCGGGTAGGTGGGCCGCCATGCTGCTGAGCCACTCGCCCAGTTGCTCCAATTGCTGGGGCGGGGCCAGCACCCCGAGACCCCGGGCCAGGACCTTGGCGGTGGAGCCGGCGCCGGCCTGATAAACAAACCGTCCATGCAGGTGCTGGGGCAGCCCCTGGCGCAGGCGCCGGAAGGCGGGTTCTTCCATGGGGGTTTCGAGCACCAGATTCGGTTTTTCCGGCTTGATGCGGGAAAAGCCGCAACGCTTGGCCAGTAGTTTGAGCTGCAGCAGTTGCAGCAGGCTGCCCACCGGCGCTGGGATCGGGCCGTAGCGATCGGTCCAGGCGGCCGCCAGCTCCACCAGGGCCTCCTTGCTGCTGCAGGTGGCGGCGGCGCGATAGGCGGCCATTTTTTCGTCATTTTCGCTGATCCAATCGGCTGGGATGAAGGCCGTCACCTGCAGATCGATCTGGGTGTCATCCACCGCCGGGATGTCCTGCCCCTGCAATTCGGCCAGGCATTCCTGCAGCATCTCCATGTAGAGATCAAAGCCAATCGCCTCCATCTGGCCGCTCTGCTCCACCCCCAGCAGGTTGCCCACCCCCCGGATCTCCATATCCCGCATCGCCAGTTGATAGCCACTGCCGAGCTGGGCGAATTCCTGAATCGCCCGCAACCGCTGCCGCGCCGCCTCACTGAGGGAGGCTTCGCCCGGAAAGAACAGCCAGGCATGGGCCTGGATGCCGCTGCGGCCGACGCGGCCGCGCAGTTGATACAGCTGGGCCAGGCCGAATTTCTGGGCGTCCTCCACCAGAATCGTGTTGACCCGGGGGATGTCCAGGCCGCTTTCGATGATGGTGGTGCAGAGCATCAGGTCGGCTTCGCCGGCATTGAAGGCCACCATGGCGCTCTCCAGTTCGCCTTCGGCCATCTGGCCGTGGGCCACCAGCAGCCGCAGCCCCGGCACCATCTGGCGCAGCTGGGCCGCCACCTCCTCGATGCCCTCCACCCGCGGCACCACGTAGAACACCTGGCCGCCCCGGTCGAGCTCCTGGCGGATAGCACTGCGCACGGCCTCCTCATCCTGGGCGGCCAGGTGGGTCTTGATCGGGCGGCGCAGGGGCGGCGGTGTGGTGATCAAGCTCATCTCCCGCACCCCCGACAGGCTCATGTAGAGCGTCCGCGGGATCGGCGTGGCACTCAAGGTGAGCACGTCAACGTCCTTGCGCAGGGCTTTGATCTTTTCTTTTTGGTTGACACCAAAACGCTGCTCTTCGTCGACCACCAGCAAGCCCAACTGCTTGAAGTTGGTGCCCTTGCTCAGCAGCTGGTGGGTGCCAACGACGACATCAATCGAGCCATCGGCCAGCCC
>CAMDWF010000024.1 GCA_945878795.1 Synechococcus sp. UW140 | reverse complement strand
TCGTCTGCTCCGGCTGCCAGGGTCGGAAAGACTTGGGCTTTTGCATGCCCCATTCTCTCAGCCAGAAACGCTGCAGTCACTGGGTTCTGGGCGGATTCAGGGGCGTCTGTGGAGAAGCGGTTGCGGATCTATGCGCGACAGGCTCCTAGGTCGGGATTGTTCAGGGCCAGGGATGGAAGCTGATCGGCTCGTATTTGGCGATCGTGATCCGCCAGGCCCGCACGGAGAGCCCGGCAAGGCTGGTCAGCAACGTCGCCGTCTCCCCGCCCGCCACCCAGTTGGCCTTGAGAATCGGCAACTGGTCGCTCATCACCTCCATCGGGATCTCCAGCAACAGCAAGCTCTCCTCGCCAGCGACCCGTTGCAGCGCACCGTCATCACTGCGTTGCCAGAGGCGCAGCAGTAGTTCGAGGGCCAGGGTGCGGCCATCAACGCCGGGGTCGGCGGCCTCTGCGGCGGCCGCCGCCTGGGATTTTCCGGTCAACGGCAGGGCCCGCTGACCCTGGAGTTCCACCAGCGCCAGGGCCACGAGATAGGGAGCGTCGGCCATGGAATCCACCTTCAGGACCGCCCCACCCTGCAGGGCCGCCCACCCGAGGCGGAAGCCTTGGCAAGAAGATAAGTACAAATACGGAGCAGCTTGCTGCGCCCCCTGAGGACTAAATTCGCGCCGCTGATCCAAGCCCCCGATCGGGGGGTGTGCCATGGCTTCGATTGCAGACCAGCTGGATGCCTACCGCCAATCGCTTGCCGCGGCCCAAAGCAACAACGACCTGGCGATTGCCCGCAAGATCGAGCAGCAGATCAAGGAACTGGAGGAGTTTCAGCTGCGTCACCCCGAAGAGGCCGACGCCCCTTCCCCTTTCGAGGTGTTCTGCGATCTCAACCCCTCCGACATCAACTGCCGGGTCTACGACGACTGAGACACCCTTCAGGTCGCTTCGCCCCATGACACCCACCCACCACTTTACCCCTCCAGCATGGCCCTCCAGCAGCGTCAAACCCCCTATCCCCATTGGGAGTTCAGCGATCCTGCCAGCGGTGATCTACTGCGGGTGGTGCCTGAACGGGGCGGTCTGATCAGCGGCTGGCGTAGTGGCGGCCACGAGCTGGTGTATCTCGATGAAGCGCGCTTTCTTGATCCCAGCCAGTCGGTGCGGGGGGGATTCCCGGTGTTGTTTCCGATCACCGGTGGCTTGCCCGATAACCGCCTGCCCCTGCCCCAGGGCGATTACAGCTTGGGCCAGCACGGTTTTGCCCGCCAACTGCCCTGGCAGCTCCAGCCCCTCGAACCTGGTGACGGCCTGGTGCTCGAACTCACGGACACCCCCCAGACCCTGGCGGCCTACCCCTTCCCCTTCCGCCTGACCATGGAGCTGCGGCTGGCCGCCGGGTCCCTGGAGATCAGCACCCGCGTGGAGAACCGGGGCGATCAGCCGATGCCCTTCAGCTTTGGCCTGCACCCCTACTTCAACATTTCCAGCCTCGACGGCGTGCGCTTTGAGGGCCTCCCCGCCAGCTGCCTCAACCACCTGACCATGGCCGAGGCCGCCACGGCCGGTCAGATCGAGGCCATGGCCTCGGGCATCGACCTGTTGGTGCGGCCGTCGGGGTCGGTGCGGTTGGTGGACGAGGCCGCAGGCCGCAGCCTCGAGCTGCAGCTCAGCCACCCCCTCGATCTGGTGGTGATCTGGACCGAACCCCCCCGGGCGATGGTCTGCCTGGAGCCCTGGACCGGCCCGCGCCAGGCCCTGATCAGCGGCGATCGCAAGCTGGTGGTCCAACCAGGGGCCAGCACCCTGCTCCACACCCGCTACGCCGTCAGCCAAACCCCCGCCTGAATTCCCCCCTCTTTGCCCCCAAATGGGGGCATCGCCATGGGGGCCCGGGGGTGGAGATTGGGGGGGCATCAAAGATGCCTACGGCCATGAGCCAGACCACCCTCAGCAGCCAATTGACGATCGGAGAGCTGGAAGCCAGTTATCCCATGTACTGCAAAGCGCTGCGGATCTTGATTCGCGAGGACAAATCAATGGCGGCAATCCAGCGCAGTGTCTGCTGGCATCGCCTCACCACCCTGCACCACTCCCTACCCCAACACTACAAAGATCCCCAGCATCTCTATTTTTTGCTCCGCCGTGAGCTGCAAGCGCCGATCGCCAAGGGCTAGCCAAGCCCTAGGCGGCCACCACTTCCAGCACGCCCCGCACCATGTTCATGCCGCAGTGGAAGGGGTACAGCCCCGGTTCCTCCGGCAGTAAGTCAATGCTGGTGGAGGCCTCCAGGGGCAGATCCAGGCTCCTTTGGAAATCGGGAAAGATCACCTGCGCCACGCAACTGCTCGGATCGACCCTGTGGAAGGTCAAGCGCAAGGGCTGGCCCGCCACTACCCGAATCCGGGCTGGATTGTAGCCGCCGTCAACGGTGATGGTCACCTGCTGCTTGCCCTCCGCTCCTTGGCGGGCAGTCACCAAGGGGCCATGGGGGCCGAGGAACCACCAAAGCTCGCCAATTATCAAGGCCAGCCCCAATGCGGCCACCAGCAGCTTCAGGGCCGGTGGTTGCTCGATCGTGCGCCAGAGGGGGGCGACGGCCATGGCCACGCTGGCGTGGATCATCGGCTGGCAACTGGCAACGGGGCAGGGCGGTAACGGCGTAGCCGCAGGGCATTGGTAAGCACCGAAACCGAGCTGAAGGCCATGGCGGCACCGGCGATCATCGGGTTCAGCAACCAGCCGGTGAAGGGAAACAACACTCCGGCGGCGATGGGAATGCCAGCGACGTTGTAGGCGAAGGCAAAAAACAGGTTCTGGCGGATGTTGGCCATCGTCTGGCGGCTGAGCTCGATCGCCGCTGCCACCCCCGCCAGGTTGCCCGAAATCAAGGTGATGTCGCTGGCGGCGATCGCCACGGCGGTGCCGGTGCCCATGGCGATGCCGACATCGGCCTGGGCCAGGGCCGGGGCATCGTTGATGCCGTCCCCCACCATGGCCACAGGACCCTCCCCCCGCTGCTGCAGTTGCATCACAGCCGCAGCTTTATCGGCGGGGCGCACTTCGCTGATGACGCGCTCGATGCCCACCCGGGCGGCCACCACCTCGGCGGTGCGGCGGGCATCGCCGCTGAGCATCACCACCTGCAGGCCCAGACGCCGCAGGGCGGCCACGGCCGCCGCTGAAGTGGGCTTGAGGGGATCGGCCACGCCGAAGCAGCCTTCCAGCCGCCCGTCTACCACCACCACCGCCACGCTGCAGGCGGCGGCTTCCAGGCGCTCCACCAGGGGCTTGAGGGTTGCGGTGTTGATGCCGAGCTCATCGAACCAGCGGGGGGTGCCGACCCGCACCTGCTGGCCGCCGATCGATCCTTGAACCCCCCGTCCTGCCACCGCCTCAAAACCCACCACCGCCGGGAGTTCGCTGTTTGTTAACCGGCTTTGGACATAGGCTGACTGGCCGCGGGCATAGGTCACGATTGCTTCGGCCAGGGGGTGTTCGGAGCGGGATTCCAGCGCGGCCGTCAGGGCCAGCAGGGTGGCGGCCGGCAGCACACCAGCCGGGAGCCGCTCGAAATCGGTCACCTCCGGCTGGCCGCGGGTGAGGGTGCCGGTCTTGTCGACCACGATGGTGCGCAGCTTGCCGGCCGTCTCCAGGGCCTCGGCGCTGCGAAAGATCAGCCCGTTTTCGGCCCCCTTGCCGGAGGCCACCATGATCGAAGTGGGGGTGGCCAACCCCAAGGCGCAGGGGCAGGCGATCACCAGCACGCTGACCAGAAACAGCACCGCCAGCACGGGATTGCCGCTGATCAGGAACCACACCACAAAAGCGGTAATGGCCAAGGCGATCACCACCGGCACGAACCAGCCCACCACCTGATCGGCGAGGCGCTGCACCTGGGTGCGGGAACTCTGGGCCTGGCGCACCAGCTCGACGATCTGGGCCAACACCGTGTCAGCTCCTACGCGACTGACACGGAAGCAGAAACTGCCGCTGCGGTTCATCGAGGTGCCGATCACGGAGTCTCCCGGGGCTTTGGCGACGGGGGTCGGCTCCCCCGTCAGCATCGCTTCCTCCACCCAGGAGCTGCCTTCACTCACCACCCCATCGCTGGGGATCTTTTCGCCGGGCCGCACCTGAACCAGGTCGCCCACCACCAACAGCGCCACCGGAACTTGAACCGCTTTTCCCTGCCGCAGCACCCGGGCGGTGGGGGGCTGCAACTGCAACAGCTTGCGGATGGCTGCTGAGGTTTGGCCGCGGGCCCGGGCCTCCAGCAAACGGCCCAGCAGCACCATGGTGAGGATCACCGCCGCGGATTCGTAATACACATCGGCCGGCAGGCCTTCGGCGACCAACACCTGGGGGAACAGGGTGGTGAACAGCGAGGTGAGCCAGGCAATGCCGGTGCCGGCCGCTACAAGGGTGTTCATGTCGGCAGAGTGCTGCCGGAACGCCGCGATGGCGCCTTTGAAGAAGTCAGCCCCGCACCAGAACAGCACCGGGGTGGTGAGGAGCAGCTGGGTCCAGGGGCTGGTGAACCAGCGCGGCAACAAGGAGTGGTGCCCGCCTCCCAGCATGTGGGGCAAGCTGGCGAGCACCACCAGCGCGGTGAGCAGCGCAGCCACGCTGACCTTGCGGCGCAGCAAGGTCAGCTCCCGGGCCAGTTCGCGTTCCATTGCCTGCACCGAGGCAGGACCGGCCTCTTGGTGGCAGCAGGGGGAGGTGTTGAGTTCGATCGTCATCCGGGAGGGGCCCACCACGATCGGACTGGTTTCAGCCTATGGCGCCAGGCTTGGTCCCATAGCGTCCCCAAGCCGCCCATGCACTGATAAGCGGGGCTTGCCAGGCTGATGGGGGATGGCAATGTAAAGGCCACCCCCAACGGCCTGATTGGCTCTTTATTGTTCCAGATCACGACGTCCCGGTTGTCGTGATCTCCCTGGAGCCATGACGCTTATCTTCGCCCAAACGGCCTGGCTAATTCCCCTCTATCCCCTGCTGGCGGCCGTCCTTTCGTTGTGTTGGGCCCCCGGCGGGCTGGCCCGCACGGGGCCAAGGCCCTGCGGCTATCTCAACCTGCTGATGGTGGCGGTCGCTTTTGTCCACAGCGCCGTGGCTTTCATCACGCTGCATCAGGCTTGCAGCGGAGCTATGCCTCCGTCTTTACCCCTGCATTTCAACTGGGTCTGGCTGGAAACCGCCGGCCTGCATTTGAGCTTTGATGGCATTGTCAACGAAGCGATCTTGATCGCCATGACCGTGATCACCGGGCTGCACATGCTGACCCAGATCTATGCGATTGGCTACATGGAGATGGATTGGGGCTGGCCGCGCTTCTTTGGCTCCTTGAGTTTGTTTGAAGCCGGCCTCTGCGCCTTGGTGCTCACCGACTCCCTGTTCTTCAGCTACGCGATTCTTGAACTGCTCACCCTGGGCACCTATCTGATCGTCGGCACGTGGTACAACCAGCCCCTGGTTGTCAAAGGTGCGCGGGATGCCTTTTTGACCAAACGGATCGGCGACCTGGTGCTGCTGGCGGGCCTGGTGGCCCTGCTGCCGGTAACTGGCACCTGGAACCTGCATGGCCTCGAGGCCTGGGCCGCCGACCAAGCCCGCCAAGGCACCACCTTGCCGCTGGGCACCAGCTTGATACTGCTGGCCCTGATTGCCGGTCCGATGGGCAAGTGCGCCCAGATCCCCCTGCATCTCTGGCTGGATGAAGCCATGGAAAGCCCCCTACCTTCCACGGTGCTGCGCAATTCGGTGGTGGTGGCCGGCGGCGCCTGGGTGCTGCTGCGGCTGGAGCCGCTGATTGCCCTTAGCCCCCTGGTGCAGGCCGTGCTCGTGGCTGTCGGTGGCACCACGGCCCTGGTGGCGTCGTTGATTGCCCTGGCCCAGATCGATGTCAAACGGGCCCTCTCCTTTTTGGTCAGCAGCTGGTTCGGTTTTCTGTTCATGGCGGTGGGCCTGGGGGGCCGGGAGGTCGCCGACCACCTGCTGCTCGTCTACCCCCTGCCGATGGCCCTGATCCTGATGGCGATCGGCACGATCATGATCGGCAATGTCAGCCAGAACCTCAACCAACTCGGTGGGCTATGGGGCCGCCGCCCCCTGATGGGCCTCGCCTTTTTGACCGGTGCCGCCGGTTTGATGGCCCTGCCTCCCTTTGCTGGCTTCGCCGCCCTGGGGGAATTGCTCACCTTGGCGGCCCAAAGCAGCAACCCGGCGCTGCTCATGGCTTTGGTGCTGTTGGCAAACACTCTCATCAGCGCTGGCCTGGTCCGGGTGTTCGCCCTGACCTGGGGCGGGACGACAACCCCCTTCAGCCACCGCTCGGCGGAGGTGTTGTGGCTGATGTCCCTGCCGACCCTGTTGCTGTCCGGCCTGGTTCTGCACCTGCCCGTACTGCTGGTGCACCTCGGTGTACTCACCCTTACCCCCTTGCCGGGCTGGGGAGCCATGGCCTGGCCCCTGCTGCTCTCAACCCTGGTGGGGATCGGAGTGTCGGCAGGCCTCTATCTGGGGGACAGGCCCCTGGCCCGGCCGATTCCCTCCCTGGGCGGTTTGCAGGACTGGCTGGCCCACGACATGCAAACCGAGCGCTTTTATCACCGCACCGTTGTGGCCGTGGTGCTGGGCCTCTCCCGCTTGGCGGCCTGGTCGGAGCTACGAGTGATTGATGGCTTCAGCGGCTCCTCCGGCGGCGCCGCCCTGGCCGGAGCCCGACGCCTCAGCTTCACCACTTCAGGCCGCTCCCAGGGGTATGCCCTGACGCTGCTGCTTGGGGTGCTGGTGATGGCCGCCTGGTTGCTGGTGGCCCGCCTTTGATCTGCCTTGACATCAGCCCTTAACCGTTCGATTCCTGCGCGACGCCGATGACCACTCCCTTGTTGTTGGTTATTCCCGGCATCGCCCTGGCCGTGGCTCTGCTGCTACCGCTGCTGCCCCAGCAGCGGCCGGGCCTGCTTCGCCTAGCGGCCGCTGGGGCGCCGCTGTTGCAATTGCTGCTGGGGCTGCTCTGTTGGCGGTATCCCCCCAGCGACCTCCACCAGGCCTGGCTGCCAAAACTGGGGCTGGTTCTGGATCTGGGCCTGGACGGCTTGAGTCTGCCGCTGGTGTTGCTGGCTGCCCTGTTGACCACGCTGGCGATTTTCGTCACCCCGATCGATCAAAACCGGCCCCGATTGTTCTTCAGCCTGCTGCTGGCTACCAACCTGGGGGTGGTGGGGGCCTTCCTGGCCCGCAACGCCCTGCTGTTTGTGCTGGCCTTCGAGCTGGTGTTGATTCCCACCACCTTGCTGGTGGCGATTTGGGGCGGAAGGCGGCGGGCCGGGGCTGCCATCCGCCTGGTGCTCTACGGCGCCGTCTCCGGGCTCTGCCTGCTGGCCGCCGTGCTGGCCCTGGGCTGGTTCAACGCCAACGGCGTCGATTTCAGTTACGAGGCGCTGGCCCAGGCCCAGCTCAGTGCCGGCCAGAGTCGCTGGATCCTGGCGTTGCTGCTCTTGGCCTGCGGCCTCAAGTTGCCGATCGCCCCCTTGCATGGCTGGCAGCCCTTTAGCTATGCCGAGTCCCCCATTCCCGTGGTGATGCTGCTCAGCGGCGTGGTCTCCAAGCTCGGGGCCTACGGTTTGCTGCGGTTTGGGATGGGCTTTCTGGGTGACACCTGGGTGGCCTGGTCCCCCTGGATTGCTGCGGCTGGCGCCTTGAGCGCCATCTACGGAGCCCTCAATGCCATCGGCCAGGCCGATATCCGCCGCCTGATGGCCTACAGCTCTTTGGGGCACATGGGTCTGCTGGTGCTCGGATTGGCGGCGGCCACGCCCTTGAGTCTGCAGGGATCGGTCGCCCAGATGCTGGCCCACGGCCTGATTGTGGCCCTGCTGTTCGCCTGTGTGGGACTGATCGAACGCAAGACTGGCACCAGCACCATTGCCGAGCTTTCCGGCCTGCTGAATCCCCTGCGGGGTTTGCCCTTGACCATGGCCCTGTTGCTGTTGGCCCTGATGGCGGCGGCCGGCATTCCGGGCCTGGCCGCCTTTCCCGCCGAGCTGCTGGTATTTGTCGGCAGTTGGAGCGCCTTTCCCCAGGCCACCATTGTGGCCCTGGTCGCCTCGGGCTTTACGGCGGTCTATGCGGTGCGGCTGTTCAACCGCGTCGGCTTCGGGCGCCTTGATAACCAGCGTGCTGATTGGCCCCTCACCAGTTGGGCGGAGCGGGCGCCGGTGCTGCTGCTGGCGGTCCTGGTGGTGGCCACGGGCCTCTGGCCCCGGGCCCTCACCGGCTGGAGCGAAACCACCACCGCCTCCCTGGCCCTGCGCACCATGCCCCCCTGGAGCATTTCCTCTTCCCTTTCCTCTGCTTCTCCTAACGCTGCCCCCACCTTCGAGGTTCTGGCTTCATGACTCCCACCACCCTTGTCGAGCCCACCGCCAAGGCCCCAAGGCCGATTCCCCCCTCCGAGCATCGTTTTGCCGAGATAATCCACCGGCTGGAGGCCGGCGGCTCGATGCTGCCGGACACGCCGGAGAATCTCAAGCAGATCATCGGTATTTACAAGGCCTATGCGGTGCCGATGGATTTCTATTGGCGCGATCTGCTCTATATCGCCGAGCAGGTGTTTCTTGAACCGCTGCCGGCCTTCAAATACTTCTTGCCCCAGGAGTACCTGGATCGGCCCAATAGCTATGCCGGCGATGGGTCCAGCCTCAGGGTTTGGCGCGGAGCGGCCACGGCCCATCCCGAGCTGCTGGAGTTCATGGAGAAGGGCGAAACCGGGGCCATGCCCAAGTTGTGGCATCACCTCTGGCATGACCGCATCAACATGGAATTTGCCGAGGCATGCATGCAGGCCATGTTCTGGCACCAGGACATGGGGGGCCGTTTCAACGAATACCTCGATTCGGAGGCCTACCGCGCCAATGCCGATCGGGCGATCAAGGCCTATTTCCGCCACAATCCGCTGATGCTGGGGCTCTATAAGGTCTTCCCGGAGATGTTTCTGGAGAAGGTGAAACAACTCAGCTACTACAGCAATCTTGGCCTGTTCTGGGAGGTGATGGCGCCGGTGTTCTTTGAAATGTCCGATCTCTATGATGAGGGAGCGCTCACCAGCGTCCAGCAGGCGATGGAGTTTCTGGTCAATGGCATCTTTGCTGTGGCTGGCCAGCCCATCTATCACCAGGTGGAAATTGCTGGCGAGTGGTTTGAGATTGTACCCAAGGCTGAGGGCATGACCTGGTTGCATGAGGCAGCCCTTCCCTATGTGGAAGCTGTTTTCTATCGCGGTTTTCCATTTAGGGGCACCAAAAGCTATAATGCTCAGGTGCACCAGATTCCAGATAAACAGTCTGATTTCCATTACGGCATTCTTTATGCCGACATCTTCCCCGTCGGTTCGGCCGGAATACCCCCAACTTTATTAATGCAGGACATGCTGCATTTTCTGCCTCCCTATCTGGAAGCGGACTATGCCGTGCATCGACGCGGTGACCACGACAAGCTGATCCAGCTGGGGGTTACTTTTCAGCGCTCCATGTATAACGTCACCTCCGCTGTGCTCCAGGCCCTGCGGGCCGTGTTGCACCATCCCCTCGACGACACCGATCCCGACCATCTGCTGGCCAACCGCCGCTTCTTTGAAGAACAGATGGATCGCTTCCTCAGGCCCGAAGCCCGCCTTGACGCCATTCAGGACCCCGACTACCGCTGATGCGGTTGCTCCACACCTCCGATTGGCACCTGGGCCGCAGTTTCCATGGCGCCTCCCTGCTTGATGAGCAGGCCGAAGCCCTCGATCGGATCGTGGAGCTGGCCCAGGCGAAGGACGTGGATCTGGTGGTGATCGCCGGCGACCTCTACGACCGTGCCATTCCCCCCGCCGAGGCGGTCCAGCTGTTCACCGCCACCCTGGCCCGCCTGCGCCGGGCCGATATCGCCGTCGTCGCCATCGCCGGCAACCACGACTCGCACGTGCGGGTTTCGGTCTACGACCCGTTGCTGGCCGCCCTGGGGGTGACGATCCGGGGGGATGTGGGGCGCCTGCGGGAGCCGGTGCTGGTGCAACCCAAGGACGGTGGCCAGGTGGTGGCGGTCTATCCGCTGCCCTACCTCGAACCCAGCCTGCATGGGCCGTTGCTGCGCCAGGAGCTGGAGGGGGAGCGGGTTGGGGAGCCAGGAGCTGAAGCGGAGGCCGGCGGGCGCCTCAGCCACGAGGGCGTCACCCGGCTGGCCCTGGCGGCGATCCGGCGGGATCTGGCCACGCGAGCCGGCAGCCGCTCCGTTCTGGTGGCCCACGCCTTTGTGGCCGGCGGCCAGAGCTCTGATTCAGAGCGGGAACTCAGCGTCGGCCAGCTGGATCGGGTCAGTGTCGAGACCTTCGCCGGTTTTGATTACGTGGCCCTGGGCCACCTGCACGGCTCCCAGCAGCTGGATGGTCCGCGCCTGGCCTACAGCGGCACCCCCTTGCCCTATTCCTTTTCCGAAGAGCGCCAGCGCAAGTCGGTGCGGTTGGTGCAACTGGCCGCCGATGGCTGCCCCAACGTTGAAATATTGCCCCTGGAGGTGGGCCGCCCCCTCCAGACCCTGGAAGGGACCCTGGAGGCCCTCTGCCGCGATCCCGCCTACGAGGGGGCCCGCCAGGCGCGGGTGCGGGCAATCCTCACCGATGAAACCCTGCCCCTGCAGGCTATGGCCCGGCTGCGGGAACGCTTTCCCCATGCTGTCGAGCTGCGCCACCAGCCCCCCGAGGTGCAACGCTCCAGCGCCAGCCAACGCAGCCAGACCATCCGCCAGGCCCGTTCGCCCCTTGAACTGGCCACCTCCTTTTTCGTCGACCAAGAGGGTCGTGAGGCCACCCAGGAGGAGGAAGCGCTGCTGGGCGAGGCCCTGGACCAGGCCCGCCGCAACGAGGAGCGATGAAACCCCACCAGCTCACCATGGAGGCCTTCGGGCCCTACGCCGAGCGGGTGGCCATCGATTTCGATGCCCTCAGCGGCGAGGGCTTGTTTTTGATTCACGGCAGCACCGGCGCCGGCAAGACCTTTCTGCTCGATGCCCTGAGCTTTGCCCTCTATGGCGAGGTGTCGGGCGATCGCAGCGTCAAGGGCCTGCGCTCCGACCACGCCGGCCCCCAGGCGGTGCCCAGGGTGGAACTGGAATTCTCGGCCGGCGGCCGCCGCTACCGGGTGCAACGCAGCCCCTCCTACACGGCCGCCAAGACCCGGGGCCAGGGCACCACCGAAAAAGTGCCCACGGCGGTTCTGCAGCGGCTGGTGGGGCCAGAGAGCCAGGCGATCGCCTGCAAGGTCATGGAGGTGACCCGGGAGGTGGAGCAGATCGTGGGTCTTAACGCCGCCCAGTTTCGCCAGGTGATCCTGCTGCCCCAGGGCCGCTTTGCCGAGGTGCTGCGCGCCAAGGCCGAGGAGCGGGAGGCGTTGCTCAAGACGTTGTTTGAAACCGTCTTGCACGAGCGGGCCAGTGACTGGCTCGAGGAGCAGGCAAAATCGGCGCGCCTCGCCGTCTTCGAGCAAGACCGGGCCCTGGCGGTGTTGCGCCAGCAGGCGGCCCAGGAGTGGCAGCCCTATGGCCTGGCCGAGGCCCGGCTCGACCAAGCCAGCGGCAAGACCGATACTGCGTCCCTCCAGGCGCCCCAAGACGGCAGCGCTGCCGCTGGGATCGAGGCCCTGGCCGTTCCCGCCGACCAGGCTGGCCTCGATGGGCTGGTGGAGCGCATCACCCAGGTGGTGGCCGCCACCGGCCTGGCCCTGGAGCAGGCCAGCAGCGCCTGGACCGCCGCCCAAAGCCAGCGGGCCGAGGCCAGCCTGCAGGCCGAACGCTTCGATCGCCGCGCCGCCGCCCGCGCCCGCCTGGCCCAATTGGAGCAGCAGGCCCGGCAGATCGAGGCCCTCGGGGTCCAGCTGGCTACGGCCACCCGGGCCGAGGCCGCCCGGGCCAGCCTGGAAGCGGCCCAGCAAGCACGCCAGGAATGGCAAAACCTCCAGGCTCCGCTCCAGCGGGACCTGGTCCGGGCGGCGACCGCCCGGGAGCGGGCCCGGGCCCTGCCCGATGGGGCGGTGGCCCTGGGGCTGCTGCAGCTGCCGGCGGCAGCCGACCTGCAGCGGGTCCGCACGGCCCTGGCCGCCCGGCGGGTGGAGCTGGAGCTGCTGGACAAGCAGGCCCGCGAAGCGGACTCATGCCGCCAGCGGGCCGAGCAGGCGGACCAGCAGCAACAGCAGGCCGAGGCCCGGCGCCAACAGGCCGAATTGCAACGGCAGGAGCTGCAGCAGCGTCGCCAGGTCGCTGAGGCGGCCCTGCAGGCGGCCCGTTCCGCCGCCGACCGGCTGGAGGGATTGCAACAGGCGGCCAAGGCGGCCCACCAGCGCGCCAACGCCGCCGGTGAGCTGGCGGCGGGGCAAGCCGCCGAAACCGCTGCGCTGCAGGCCTGCCAGCGGGCCGAAAGCCAAGGGGCGGCGGCGAAAACGGCGCTGCTGCAGCTGCGCCAGCGCCAGCTGGCCGGCATGGCCGCCCGCCTGGCCGGCGCCCTGGAGCCCGGCACCCCATGCCCCGTATGTGGGTCCGGCCACCACCCCCAGCCCGCCCGTGCCGCCGCCGATGCGGTGGCGCCCGCTGACCTGGAGGCGGCTGAGACGATTGAGCAGCAGGCCAGCACGGCCCTCCAGCAGGCGGCCGTGGCTCTGGCCGCCCTCCAGGCCCAAAACAAAGCCTTGCAGCAGCAAGCCGGTGGGGCCGCTGCCGATGCCAGCGCTGCCCGGGCCTCGGCCCTGGAGGCCTTGCAAGCCTTCACCAACGCCAGGGACCAGGCCGCCCAGCGACCCCAGCTGGAGCAGGCCCTGGCGCAGCAGGCCGAGCAGAACCGCCATAACGAGGACGCCCTAACTGAGGCCACCACCAGCAGCGCCCTGCAGGCCCAGACCAGGGCCGCCGAGCGCCAGCGGGCCCAGGCCCTGGCGGCCGAGCTGGCGGCCGAACTGGGCCAGCAAAGCCTTTCCCCCCGCCAGCTGTTGGCCGGCTGGGAGCCCCTGGAGCAGGCCCTGGCGGCCCTGGCCAAAACCGCCGAGGTCAGCGAGCGGTTGGCAAGCCGCCGGGAGCAGGCCGAACAGCGCCTGGGCCAGGACTTGCTGGCCGCTGGTTTTGCCGATGGCGCTGTCCTGGCCTCAGCCCTGCGATCCGCCGAGCAACGCCAGAGCTGGAGCCAGCAAATTAACGCCTACCAGGAGGCGTTGCAAAGCCAGCGGGCCCTGCTGGCGGCCCCCGAACTGGCCGCCGTGGCCGAGCAACGGCCCGATACGGCGGCGGCCGAGGCGGCGGCAACCGCTGCTGACCAGGCCCGCAGCAATGCCCTGGAGCGCCACAGTGAGGCCCGCAGCAGCCACGACGACCTCAGCCGCCTCAGGGGCGAGCACCGCCGTCAGGCCGCGGCCCTGGCCGATCAGCAACAGCAGGCCCAGAGCCTCAGCACCATCGCCAACCGCTGCAACGGCAAGTTGGCCCCCTACATCTCCCTGCAGCGCTGGGTGCTCTCGGCCTACCTCGCCGAGATCTGCCAATACGCCAACCAGCGGCTCGACATGATGACCTCCGGTCGCTACCAACTGCGCCTCAGCGATGGCGGCGGCCGGGGCGGCCGCCAGGCCGGCCTGGGCCTGCGGGTGCTGGATGCCTTCACCGGCGAAGAGCGGGAGGTGAGCAGCCTCTCGGGCGGCGAAACCTTCCAGGCCTCCCTGGCCTTGGCCCTGGGGGTG